>NZ_WEZF01000012.1 GCF_009177065.1 Tautonia marina | reverse complement strand
TCACTTTTTGATCGGGTCGGCGCGAAAAAAAGGGACGATTGGGCCTGGCGAGCGGTGAGGATTGGAGCGGAATCCCTTCGCCGGGGCTGAGGCCACGCGCGTTCCCATCAACGTCGGGAGAGGATTCGACCCCAGCGAGGGGGGACGTCGAGGGTCAGGTGCCCATTGCGCACCGAGAAGAGAGCGCCGGGGGCGAGTTGATCCTCGAATTCTTCCCCCTCGGCGGCCGAGAGGGGTAGATCGAGCGTTGCCGAGGTTTCGGAGGCATTGGACGCGACGATCACGCGGTCGTTCTCAAGGGATCGCTCGAACGCCAGGTGTTCGGAGGCAACGAACACTTGCCGATAGGTGCCTTGGCGCAACGCGGGCAATCGCCGACGGATGGCGGCGAGCTGGGCGATGACCGGAGCGAGGTCGGGATGGCGGCCAAGGGCCTGGGCTGCCTCGGGAGTGGGCAAGGGAGGCCGAAGCGGCCGGTCGTCGCCGTGGACCCGAACCCCTTCGATCCCCCACTCGCTGCCCGCGTAAAGGGACGGTACGCCGGGCATGGTGAACAGCAACAGGTGAACAGGTTTCAGGTGCGCCGGTTCCCGGAGCGTGCTGGCGATGCGGTTGACATCGTGGTTATCGACGAAGTTGTAGGTCGTCAGATCTCGATAAAGGCCGCCGTCGCCAAACTGGCGGTCGAGGGAATGGGCGATCTCAAAGAGATTGCGGTCGTTGTGGCTAGAGTAGAGCCCCTTGTAGCACTCGTAGTTGGTGACGGCGTCGAGCAGGCCGGGGCCGGCGATGCGGCGGTAGTCGCCGTGAATGGCCTCGCCGAGCAACCAGAACTCGGAGTGGATCCCTCGGCAGAACTCGGCCAGAGCGCGGAGGAAGTCGGGATCGAGGGCGTAGGCGACATCGAGGCGGAGGCCGTCAATGGCGAAGCGATCGATCCAGGATCGGATGGTGTCGAACAGGTGGTCCCGCACGGCAGGGTTGGAGAGGTTGAGCTTGACCAGGTCGAAATGCCCCTCCCAGGCATCGTAGGAGAAGGGATCGCCGAGGGGGCTGCGCTGGGAGAAATCGACACCGGAGAACCAGTCGCGATAGGAGGATTGCTCGCCCTGCTGCTGGAGGTCGCGGAAGGCCCAGAAGTCTCGACCGACGTGGTGAAAGACGCCGTCGAGGATGACGCGGATGCCTTGGTCGTGAAGCGCGGCGGTCAGTCCAGCCAGGGTATCATCGGTGCCGAGGCGGCGATCGACGAGGCGGTAGTCGGCTGTGTCGTAGCCGTGCGAGGAGGACTCGAAGACCGGCCCGAGGTACAGCGCATCCACCCCGAGCCATTGGAAGTGGCCGATCCATTGTCGAAGCTGATCGAGGCGGGGATTCGGCGGGGATTGGAAGTCGTTGACCGGATCGGCTCCGCACTGGCCGAGGGGGTAGATGTGAGCGAAGACGGCATCCTGGGCCCAAGATCCTGGCATGATCGTCACCGTGGCAGCGGGGAAATCGGTGATAGGTCAGCAATTGCGATGCCGGACGCGGGAACGTTCACCGCGCGATCCGGGAATCGACGGGCACCAGGGCGGTGAACAGGTCTCTGAGTTCCTCATCAACGGTTGCAGGGTCATCGACGGTTGCGGCGATGAGGGCTCGGATGGCGTCTCGGTAGCGTTTGCGGAGGCGATGGGCGGCAACCTGAACGGCCCCCTCGCTCATGCCGAGGGATTCGGCCACCGCGAGGAAGCCGCCGGGAAGCGACTCGCCAGCGAGGGTCGGCTCCAGCCGGTCAAACAACTCGGTCTTGCCTGAACGGTGATAGTCGTCGCGGAGAGCGTTGAGGGCACCTTCCAGAATCGAGAGTGCCCATCGTCGGTCGAAGATCTGTTCGGGAGTCAGTGTGTCGGTCGGTTCGATGGTGTAGCGGCGTTCGGCGTCGATGGCGTCGATCGAGAAGGGGGCCGGACCTCGAACGGCCTTGTGGCGACGATCCTTGCAGAGGTAGTTTCGGCAGCAGGCGAGCAGGAACGAGCGAAATCGCCCGCGGGAGGGGTCAATCGATTGGAAATCGTTGCGGCGGAGGAGTTCGGTGAAGAAGCCCTGGGTCAGGTCGGCGGCGTCGTCGGGCGTGTGGCCCCAACGACGGATAAAGGTGTAAACGGGAAACCAGTAGGTTTTGCAGAGGGTGGCAAGGGCTTCCTCGGCCCGATCGGAATTGCTACCGGCGGCCAGGACGACACTCCAGCAGGTCGTCTCGAATCGAGGGTTGCCTTCAATCAGCATCGGTCAACCTCGGGAGAGGGCATTCGATCAATAAAAACGCACGCGAGATGGAGTGGCTGCTGGGATGGACAGCCTTTGTAAAGCTGTTCAAGGATGAGGATGAAAGGATGTTCCGAACACAGCGGTCAGATCGAGCGGGTCGTCGAGGGATTTCTGTTGGCGGAGGAGTGCGGTGTAGAGGGTGTTGAGCGTGTCGCGGTGATCGGGAGATGCGGCCAGATCGTGGAGTTGGTGCGGGTCATCGGAGAGGTGGTACAGGCGAGCGATGCGGGCATTGGGATAAAGAATGAGGGAGTAGCCGTTTTGGGTGATCGATCGCTGGAAGTTGATGTAAGCGCCATAAATTGCGCGGTCGGGGGAGGCGGGAGACGCTGAGTTTAGGAGGGGCAGGAGACTGGTAAAGCCCACGTGTTCGGGCACGGAGACGCCCGCCAGTTCGAGGGTTGTGGGCATGATGTCTTGAAGATAAATGGGAGTGGATCGTTGAGCGCCCGAGGGGATTCCGGGGCCGGTGAGGACGAAGGGAACGCGGGTGCTGTGTTCGTAGAGGTTTTGTTTGCCCAGGAATCCGTGGCGGCCGACCGCGAGGCCGTGGTCGGCGGTGAAGATGATGAGCGTGTTGTCGGCCTTGCCGGAGGCTTCGAGGGCGTCGAGGATGCGGCCGATTTGCTGATCCATGTGCGCGATCAGGGCGAAGTATTCTCCCCGGTGGACCTTGACCGCGTGTTCGGTGCGAGGGAAGGGCGCGAGGGCTTCATCGCGGAGTTTCGGGTCGCAGCCGATGGCATCCTTGTAGGGGTATTCGGGCAAGAAATTCTCAGGGAGCGCGACGCGATCGGGGGGGAAGCGATCGACGAACTCCTGGGGAGACTGACGGGGGTCGTGGGGAGCATTGAAGGCGACATACATGAAGAAGGGCGCGTCTCGACCGGAGGCGCGTTCGAGATAATCGAGGGCGTCGTTGGCGGTGACTTCGCTCCAGTGAGTGCCGCCTTCCCAGAAGCCGCCGAAGCGAGGGTCGGAGGGGTCCCAGGGGTCGTCGCCGTTGGGGAGCGGGCGGTTGTAGCCCTGAGGGGTCTGGGCGGGCATGCCGGGTCGGACGTGTCGGGCCACGTCGAAGACCTCGTCGGCCTGGGCGCGGATGTGCCATTTGCCGGTGAAATAGGTTTCGTATCCGGCCTGCTTTAGGAGAAGGGGCCAGAGGCGACCCTCCTGGCCTTCCTGGGCGGTCGATTCGTAGATGGACCGAGCGTCCCAGAGGGTTCGGCCGGTGATGAGCATGCAACGGCTCGCCACGCAAATCGCGCCGTTCCAGCCCCCCATGTTATAGGCGCGGTCGAAGGAGGTTCCTTGCTCGTAGAGGCGGTCGATGTTCGGGGTTTCCACGTCGAGGAGGCCACGGGCGCCGATGGCTTCAAACGAGTGATCATCTGCGAACAGGAATAAAATGTTTGGAGGTTCGCTTGAAGGGTTGCCCCAGGAGCGTTCCCCAAAGGTGATGAGCAAGGTGGCGGTGATCAGAGCGGAAAGCCAGGAGCGATGCATGCCGAAAACCCCGGTTCGAGTGCGAAAGGAGAGGCGGGTTTCGACTGTTACTCTATCGCAGGACGTCCCTTGACTGAACATGGTTTCGCAACGATTCTTGAATCTCTTCAGGAGATGCCGGGGCCGAGGCGGATCGTCTCGGGGGAGGGCAAGCGAGTCTGCCGTTGCTCCTGTCGTCATCAAGGTGGGTCATTTTTTGATGGATGATCGTTCGACAACGGTTCGGGAGTTGATGGATCTCGTCCTCCACTTTTCGAGGGATCGAGACTGGGAACAGTTTCACCACCCCAAGGACCTGGGGCTTTGCCTGGCCATTGAGGTGGGGGAGGTTCTGGAACACTTTCGGTTTCGGACGGATGAGGCGATTCGCAACGATCTGAACGACCCGGAACGCAAACGGGCCATTGCCCATGAGCTGGCGGATAGCCTCTGGGCCTTGCTTCGGCTAGCGGATGTTTGCGAGATCGACCTGGCCGCGGCGCTCAAAGAAAAAATCGGGCTCGCCGCCGAGAAATATCCGGTCGATCGCTCCTCTGGGCGAGCGGATAAGTACACCGCCTATGTTCGTGCCGGCGAGAATGACGCAACCGAGCGGAGCAGATCGCAGGATACTGGTCCGAAGAAATGACCGCGTAAGGATGTCAGATTGGAGATGAGGATTCGGGCTGTCATTGCTTCGTTGCGAGCAGCGCGAGGGTGGCCCAGGCGGTGGTGGAATAGTGCTGCGCGTCGCTTTCGCTGCCGGACGGTCGGGTGGTTTCGGGCCAGCCGCCGGAGGGAAGCTGGGTGGCGATGAGGTAGGAACGACCGCGCTGCAGGTGTTCTCGGGTGTCCGTTGAGGGGGCGGCTGCAAGGGCAAGGACCGCCAGGGCCGTGTCGAAGACCTCGGGAGGGGAGGTTTCGTAGGGGCCCCAACCGCCGTCGGGGGATTGAGCGCGGAGGAGGAGGTCGAGGGCCTGGCGACGGCGATCGGGAGAGGTTTCTGTTCCCAGGTCATGCTCATGAAGGAGCGCAACGGAGGCGTCGAGCGTGGTGCGGATGGGACGAGCGCGGAGCCAGTGATCGGCGGCGGCGATCGGGTCGCGGTAGCGGTCGGGGTCGGTCGTGGCCAGGATCCGACGGGCGGTGAGGGCGGTGAGGGACCAGCCGTACGTGGCGGGAGATCCGAGGGTGTCGGGGCCGTCGATCGGCCAGGAGCCGTCGGGCTGCTGATCGGCCGCCAGTTGATCGGCGGCGGTGGTCAGGGCGGATCGGGGATTCGGTGCGAGGTCGGCCGCGACCGCCTCGGTGAGTGCCCTGGCGAACTGAAGGCGGGCCAGGCGTTTATCGCTGAAGGTGCCCTGGCCGCCGTTGTCGTCCCAGAGGTCAGGCTGAAGGAGCCATTGAATGGAGTCGGTCGTGGCCTCCGGCGGAACCTCGAACCCGAGGGAGGCGGCGCGGAATAGAGCGTGCGCGCCGTCGCCGTTGTGATGACACGAGGCGCAGCCGTTCTCAGGACGCCAGCGGGGGACCTCCTGAGCGAGGTAGCGGATGGCACGCACTTCAGGAGGATCGGCCGGCGCGGGGGCGGTCGGGGCGAGGAGAAGGGCGAGAACCGAAAGGGGAATCATGGCCACGGGTCGCACTCAATCAATAGGGTTTGAAGGGTCCGCGCCGGATTGGGATTGCAACGTCGTCTCAGGAGCCGCGGGACAGGAACGAGGGCCGGGGGAGCCGCGGGCGCTGGCGGTTGGGTAACGGGGTGCCGGTTTCTCGATCGAATTCATCACCGCTGAGAACGGCGGGGGAGAGATCGTTGGTCTGTTGCTTCCAGGTCTTCAGGGTGTCCCGCATCGCTTGAAGCAGGGGTTCATGCTGAGGATTGGATGCAAGATTGTTCAGTTCGTGGGGATCGGTTTGCAGGTCATACAATTCTTCGGTGGGCTTTGGCGCGGTGAAGCAGGCGAGTTGATGGGGGGTGAGCTGACCCGCGTCGCGGAGGCGTTTCATGGCGTCGAAGGTGGGGCTGCGAACGGCGTCGGCGGGGGGAGTCAGCGGCATGGGGGCGTCTTCGTTAAGGATGTACTTGTAGCGATCGGAGCGAACGGCACGCTTGCGGGCGGCGTAGTCGTGCCAGTTGTGCTCGGCAAAGGCGTGGGAGCGGGGTGTCGCCTGCGGTTTCTGAAAAAGGATCGAAATGTCGACACCTTGAAAGGATGGCCCCGGCTCGATGCCTGCGAGGGAAAGGAACGTGGGGGCCAGGTCGATCGAACTGACGAGCGATGCGGTGACGCTGCCGGGAGCGATCCGGCCGGGCCATCGGGCAATCAGGGGGGTGCGGATGCCGTCGTCGTAGACGGTAGTCTTGCAGCGGGGGAAGGGACGGCCGTTGTCGCTCATGAAGAGGACGAGGGTCTGGTCGGCGACCCCCTGGCGTTCCAGTTCGTCGAGAACGAGGCCGACGAAGTGGTCGAGGCGGGTGACCTCGTCGGCGTAGCGGGCCAGGTCGGCGCGGACCTCGGGGCAGTCGGGCAGGAAGGGGGGGACGACCATGGCGGCGGGGTCGTGCGGATCGGGGATGGTGTCATCCTGGTAGTCGCGGTGGGGGTCGAGGGCGGCGAGCCAGAGGAAGAAGGGGCGATCGCGCGGGCGGTCTTGCAGGACGGGGACCCATTGATCGCAGCCGGCCTGGGCGGCTCCGGCTCCTTCAAAGGCGAGAGCGTTTGGATCAACCTTCTCTGCCTCGTCGCCTGAGGGGAGCTGAAAGCCGCGGGGGTTGGCCTCGCGGACCTCGTCGAAGCGGTCCTTGACGGCGTTGCCGAGGTGCCACTTGCCGGCGGCAGCGGTGTAATAGCCTGCTTGCTTGAGCAATTCCACAAAGGTGATTTGATCGGCGGGGAGGGGCCAGTGCAGTTCCTCGGCGCCGGTGTTGTGGGGGTAGCGGCCGGTGATGAGGCTCGACCGGCTGGGGCTGCACGAGCTGCAGGTCAGGAAGGCGCGATCGAACCGCATGCCTTCGCGGGCGAGGCGGTCGAGGTTCGGCGTGCGGATGGTCGGGTGGCCGTAGGGGCCGGTGTCGTCCCAGGAGAGGTCATCGGCGATCATCAGGACGATGTTCGGGGGGGAAGGGGTGTCGTCGGGGGGGCTTGCGAATGCCGGAGCGGCGAGCAGCACGGGGAGGACCAGCGGAAGGCATCGAACGCGCCGGATCATGACGGATGTCTCTCGATGGGGTTCCGGTGAGCGGGAGAGGTCTCGATCGGATTCAATCAAGGAACACGAATTCGTTGAGGTTAAGCAAGGCGAGGCAGAAGGAGTGCCAGGCTGCCTCATTGTGATCGTTCACATAACGCGATGCCAGTTCGCGTTCCGAAGGGGCGGGCTCGCGGCCGAGGGTGAGCAGGAAGGCGAGGCGGATGCGAGCTGCGGGATCGGGCCCGGTGCTGCGATCGAGGCGCTCTGCCAGGGCTGAGGCGGCGTCGTGCGCCAGGCGATCATTGAGCAGGGCGAGGGCCTGGGGGGCGATGGTGGTGACGTCGCGGCGGGGGCAAGAGGCGTTGGTGTCGGGACGATCGAAGGCCTCGAAGAACGGATAGCGGAGATTGCGGCGGATGAAAACGTAAAGGCTTCGGCGGTTACGCTCGTCGGGCGTAGGGGAGACGGGCCAGATGGCCCCCTGGCTGCTGAGCTTGGTCAGTTCCTCGGGAAGCTCGGGGAAGATGGGGGGGCCGCCCTGGGCGGGGTTGAGCAGTCCGGAGGAGGAAAGCAGGGCGTCGCGGATGGCCTCGCCGTCGAGGCGGCGGCGGTTCTGGCGCCAGAAGAGTTCGTTGTCGGGGTCGATGGCGTGGGAGTCGGGGTCGAATTGCGAGGACATCCGGTAGGCCGCGCTGGTGACGATCAGGCGCTGCATGCGTTTGATGCTCCACCCCTGGTTCGGAAGCTCGGTGGCGAGCCAGTCGAGCAGTTCCGGGTGGGAGGGGTACGTCCCCATGACGCCGAAGTCGCTGGGGGTGGCGACGATGCCGCGGCCGAAGTGGAGCTGCCAGAGGCGGTTGACGAACACGCGGGCGGTGAGGGGGTGGTCGGGTTGCGTCAGCCAGGCAGCCAGGGCCGAGCGGCGGCCGGTGGAGTGGTCGGTGGGATTGATGCGGGGAGCGTTCGGGTCGAGTTGGCTCGGGAAACCGGGTTCGACTTCGGGGCCGGGCTTACCGTACTGGCCGCGGAGGAGGAGGTGGGTGGGGGCGGCGTCGGGGCTGTCCTCGACCAGGACGCGGGCGACGGGCAGGGGGGGAGGGCCGGCGTCGTTGAGGGCGTCGAGTTGGGTGCGGAGGGTGTTGCGCTCGGCGAGGCGATCCGGGCCGAGGGCGGCGTCGAGCTGGTCGGGGTCGATCCGGGGGTCCTTGGCGAGGGCGTCGTAGACAATGCGAATCTGATCGGGGGTGCGGTCCTCGGCGGGGGTGGCGAAGGCGTTTTGGGTGTTGGGCCTCGGGTCGCGGGGGGGGCCGGGGGCGAGTGTTTCGCGGGGGTCGGCTTCGAGCCGGAGGATAGCCGCGCGGAGTGCGGCGAGTTCGCCTTGCCAGGAGCGGACGGCGGCGTCGTGGCTGCGTTCCTGGGCGGGGGTGGAGACGGGGTAGGCGTCGTCGAAGCGAGCGGGAGTGAAGAAGGCCTGGAGGCGGTAGAAATCGACCTGGGAGAGGGGGTCGAACTTGTGGTCGTGGCAGCGGGCGCAGCCGATCGTGAGGCCGAGGACGGCGAGGCCGGTCGTCTCGGTGATGTCGTCGAGGGCGATCTGGCGCCGCTCGCCCTGGTCGTTCATGTCGACCATGTCGGGGTAGCAACGGTGGAAGCCGGTGGCGACGGCGGCGGCGGGGTTGTCGGGCTCCAGCTCGTCGGCGGCCATCTGGAGGGCGAGGAAGCGGTCGTAAGGGAGGTCGTCGTTGAAGGCCGAGACGACCCAGTCGCGGTAGCGCCACATGTCGGGCCGGGTGTGGTCGAACTCGAAGCCGTCGGTGTCGGCGTAGCGGGCCAGGTCGAGCCAGTGCTGGGCCATCCGCTCGCCGTACCGGGGGGAGGCGAGGAGGCGGTCGACCTGGGCTTCGTAGGCGAAGGGGGACGGGTCGTCGAGGAACGCCTCGACCTCCTCGGGCGTCGGCGGCAGGCCGGTCAGGTCGAACGTCAGGCGGCGGAGGAGGGTGGCGCGATCGGCCTCGGGGGCGGGCGGGATGTCGAACGCCTCCAGCTCGGCGAGGAGGAAGTGGTCGATCGGGTTGCGGGGCCAGGAGGCGTCGGCGACGGCGGGGATTTCGGGGCGAGTGGGGGGGAGGAAGGACCAGTGATCCGTTTCATCGGCGGCGGTAATTGCCGAGAAGGAGGAGAATGCCATGAGGATCGCGGCGAGGTGCGTTGCTGGCCTAAGCATGAGACGTCCTCTCCGAATCAATGGCCGGGGTGGGCTGAAGTGATTCATTGGGCGAAGGGAAGGCGCGAGGAGCAACGGAGTATGACTTGCCAGGAGTGCGTCAGACGAGTGTAAAGATATAGATTTATATGAATGTTAATGGGTCATGTGATCCGTTGTATCACACTGTAGTTATTGTCGTCTCGCCATGCTTCCACCCAAGGCTCGGAGTCCGCAAAAGTCCAAACGATGAGTTGTTTCTCTACCATCTCGTCCCAATCGCCCTCGGGCCACGGCATATGCCACCCACCCAATACGGCGTAGGCATCGCCGCTGAAAAGCGGCAGTTGGCTCTGATATTTACGCTCATATATGCCTGTGGCAGTGCGGTCGGGAAAGTTATCGTTGTAGCCCCATTCGGGCTCCCAGTTGTTCGATGTTAGCCAACGCCTTACTTCAGATGAGCCGAACTTGAAGACGGCCTCAAGTGGGGGTAGCGAGGAGTCGGGATGGGCATACAACCTAAGACCTTCGGAGGCTTCAGAGAGAATCCGTTCGTCATCGATAGCCACAATGCCCGACGTGCAGTCGTCCTCATTCGTGTAGATGCTGAGACAGCCCGGAGACTTGCTCCTGCCGTCTGGGATGTACTGAGTGCCGATGCTGAGCCAGTGGCGATACGGGCCGTCTCCGCACGGGATAATCCCGTCGCCTCCCCAGATGCCTGCGAGATGTTCGCCCGTCGAGCGGAGGTACACACAGGGCCGGGCCAATCGCCGCCCTTCGTCGATCAGTTGGTCACCAGTCATCTTATCTGTCCCTGTCCACCTGCAAGGTCAACTCTGCCAACTGAAAATCATGACATCGAGCTTTCAGTCGTATAGGGTGTGTCGAATCCACGAAGACGCACCCTATCTCCTACCCACTCGCCGGTGCGTCTTCGCGGACTCGACGCACCCTACATCACTCACGTTGTGAGATTGCTACTATCGCGTCCGTGGCCGCTTGTCGGAGCTCCTCCTCCCCATGCTCGATGATCATGTTCAGTGCTGGGACCGCAACCTTTGCCTCAGGCCCGAGCAATTCGAGTGTGTGCACAGAATTGAGTCGAACTTGGGGTGAATCATCTTCCAAGGCATCAACAAGAGGAATCACGGTTTGCTTTAATAGGAGATGTAAGCTTTTGTCGAATGCGAGATCATAGAGAGCATGGGCCGCGAGTGCTCGGGTACGCCAATAATTGTCTCTCAATGCCTCAATGAAGAGAGGAATCGTATCAATCGGGGGAAGATTGTGCCGCAACGCATCAATCGCTTGCCACCTGATCTCTCCGTCAGGATGTTGCAGCATCTCCACCCAATGAGAGGTTGGCTGACCGTTCCATAAGGGATCCGTATTTCCCATATTCTTCTCCATGATTTTGTTTTTGGCGCTGTGTCCTGAGAATCTCGTTTGGCTCCGTGGAACCCAGGCGGGCCGCCTGGGGCCAAGATGGCCCCAGCCACCCCGGGGAGGGATCATCGCCACTGCGAAGGCAGCGGCATGATTGGGATGGGCATCGTCGCGACGGGTAAGTTGCCCCGAATCAGCATGGGGTCCAGGTCGCCCGGGACAAGGATGGGCATTCCATCAATTGCGGAAACCTCGATCTCGCCCCGGTGCGGCTGGGGGGCAATGGGGAAAACCGGGTCGTTCGCCGCCAGGGCGGTTCGTGACGAAGGAGAGGGGGCTTCGGCGTCAGGAGGCATCGCTTCCTGAACCGGGACCCCTGCGACCATCGGCAACGGGATCAGGATTCCCAGGCAGGCGACGAGTCTGAGGTGACGTGACACGGGAGGGTCCTCCACGAAGAGAAGGTGTCATTGTTTCCCCGTTGGCCGATCACGCCAGGATGGGCGTGACGACGGTGCCGGCGACGTCGGTCAGGCGGTGCTCGCGGCCGTTGTGGAAGTAGGTGAGGCGGGTGTGGTCGAGGCCGAGGAGGTGGAGGATCGTGGCGTGCAGGTCGTGGACGTGCACGCGGTCCTGCTCGGCGCGGAGGCCGACGGGGTCGGTGGTGCCGAGGAGGGTGCCGCCCTTGATGCCGCCGCCGGCGAGCCAGGTGGTGAAGCCGTGGGGGTTGTGGTCGCGGCCGGTGCCGCTCTCGGACATGGGCATGCGGCCGAACTCGCCGCCCCAGATGACGAGCGTGCGCTCGAGCAGGCCGCGGCGCTTCAGGTCGGTGAGCAGGGCGGCGACGGGTTTGTCGGTTTTGGCGCACATGGAGGCGTGGTTCGTTTCGACGTCGTTGTGGGCATCCCAGCCGGTGAAGTCGCCGGAGTAGAGCTGGACGAAGCGGACCCCGCGCTCGACGAGGCGGCGGGCGAGGAGGCATCGGGTGCCGAAGTCGGCGGTGACGGGGTCGTCGAGGCCGTAGAGGCGGCGGGTGGCGGTGGTCTCTCGGGAGAGGTCGACGGCCTCGGGGGCGGCGGATTGCATCCGGTAGGCGAGTTCGTACGTCTGGATGCGGGCGGCGAGGTCGGAGTCGTCGGCGCGGGGTTCGAGGTGGCGGGCGTTGAGGGCGCCGATCAGGTCGAGCATCCGGCGCTGTTCGGATCGGGTGAGGGTGCCCTCGGGGGGGCGGAGGTTGAGCAAGGGGTCGTCGCCGGATCGGACGACGGTCCCCTGATAACTCGCGGGAAGGAAGCCGTTGCCGTAGGCGGGGGGACCCCCTTTGAGGCCGCCGGCGGGGTCGGGCATGACGACGAAGGCGGGGAGGTCGCGGTTCTCGGAGCCCAATCCGTAGCCGACCCACGAGCCGAGGCTGGGCCGGCCCATGAGGATCGAGCCGGTGTTCATCTGGTAGACGGCCTGCGGGTGGTTGACGCTGTCGGCCCAGCAGGAGCGGACGACGGCGAGGTCGTCGACGCATCGGGCGGTGTGGGGCAAAAAGTCGGAGACGGGGATGCCGCTGTCGCCGTGCGGGCGGAAGGTCCGCTTCGTGCCGAGCAGGGGGTTCTGGCCGACCTTGCGGCGGGTGGCGACGGGGCCGAAGCTCTCGGGGAGGGGATTACCGTGCAGGCGCTGGAGGTCGGGCTTGGGGTCGAAGGTTTCGAGGTGGCTCGGGCCGCCGTGCATGAAGAGATAGATGACGGCATCGGCCTTCGGGGAGAAGTGGGGGGCTTTCGGGGCGAGGGGGTCGGGAGAGGGGTCGGAATTCGCCTGCGCGAGGTCCTGTTGCAGCATCCAGGCCAGGGCGAGGAGGCCGAATCCGCCGCCGGAGTCGCGGAGGAAGGCGCGGCGGGAGGTGGCGGGGGCGATCGGGATCGGATTCGCGTTTGCGTTCGCGCCGAAAGGCCGGATCATGGCGGACCTCGTCGAGAGGAGAGGAACAAGAGGCGAAGGACGGGCGACCGCTTCGAATCACGTTACCAGGTGGTTTGACGAGGGGACATCATCTTTTTGAGCCGAAGCCGCGATCGGGCGATGGCTTTCGGGAGCGGATTTTGAGGGCCGGATCGCGCCAGGCAGCCCATTTCAGGACCGATCTCGTTTGATTGTTGTTGGATTTCGGTTGCCAACTGGTTAAGATCATGGTGTGGCATTCGGCCCACGCTCGTTGTTGCTTTTTGACGACCGAAAGAAGAAGAGGGGCGATCTCGTGAGGGTACGACGATCGATTATCGCGGTCATCGCCGTGATCACGATGGGGTGGAGTGGGATCGCCCTCGCGGAAACTCGGACGATCACCGATCTTCGGATCGTTCCGGACACCATCACGCTCAACGACGCCAGCGCCCGGCAACGTCTCGTGGTGATGGGGACGGTTGACGGCCGTTCGGTCGATTTGACCCGAGAGGCGGAGATCGAGGTTGGTGACTCGGCTCTCGTGACGGTCACGCGCGACCGCGTGGCCCGACCGCAAGCGAATGGTGAGACGAACCTTGTCGCCGTGGTGGACGGGCAGAAGGCCAGCGCGACCGTTCGCGTGTCCGGAATGGAGGCTGAGCGGCCGATCACGTTTGAGCACGATGTGATGCCGATGCTGACCCGGTTCGGTTGCAACTCGGGCCCTTGCCACGGGAAACAGCGGGGGCAGAACGGCTTTCAGCTCTCGCTGCTCGGGTTTGATCCGAATTTCGACCACAACGCCATGACCAAGGAGGCCAGGGGGCGTCGCGTGTTCCCGGCCGCTCCGGAACAAAGTCTCTTGCTGCTGAAGGCGACCGCCACGCTCCCCCACGGCGGCGGCAAGCCGATCGAGGCGGGCAGCGAGGAGTACGAGGTACTTAGGCGCTGGATTGCCGAGGGAATGGCCCGCGATCCGGAAGGGTCCCCCTCGGTCGTCGGCCTGGAGATCTCGCCGACCGAGCGGAGCATCGCGGCCGGAGATCAGCAGCAAGCGATCGTGACGGCGCATTATTCCGACGGATCGACCGCCGATGTGACCCATCTGGCCGATTTCCAGTCGAACGAATCGGCAGTGGTCGCGGTGGATGAGTCGGGCCTGATTCAGGCAGGCGACCGACCCGGCGAGGCGGCGATTAGTGCCCGGTTCGAGGGGCAGTTTGCGACCTGCGGCGTGACGATTCCGCTGGAAGGATCGGTGCCGTCCGAACTCTATGAGAACCTTCCCCGATCAAACGTCATCGACGGTCTGGTCTGGAACAAGCTCCAAAAGTTGGGGTTGACTCCTTCGACCCCGACGGATGATGCCACGTTCCTCCGACGTGCCCATCTCGACATCATTGGTCGGTTGCCGACCCCCGAGGAGTCGCGGGCGTTTCTCGATGATCCGTCTCCGGAGAAGCGGACCGTCTTGATTGATCGCTTGCTGGAGCGTCCGGAATACGCGGACCACTGGGCCACGAAGTGGATGGACCTGCTCCGGCCGAACCCGTACCGGGTGGGGATCAAGGCGGTCTGGAATCTGGATGCCTGGATTCGGCGGGCCTTCCGCGAGAATATGCCGTACGACGAGTTCGTTCGGACGATCGTTGCGGCCGAGGGGAGCACCTTTCAGGAAGGACCGGCCACTATTTTCCGCGATCGTCGCGATCCGGAAGAACTGACGACGATGGTGAGCCAGCTTTTCCTCGGCATTCGGCTCGATTGCGCGCGGTGTCACCACCACCCGTTCGAGGTCTGGGGGCAGGAGGATTTCTACGGCTTTGCTGCCTATTTCGCCGAGGTTGGCCGCAAAGGGACCGGCCTCTCGCCGCCGATCAGCGGAGGGGAGGAAATCATCTTCGCCTCGGGTAAGGGGTCGGTCGCTCACCCCTTGACCGGAGAGACGATGAAGCCGGCTCCGCTGTTCGGTGAGGCGCCGGAAGCCGAGAACGATCCCCGAGAATCGCTCGCGTACTGGATGACCGACGCGGACAATCCGTACTTCGCGCAGGTGATCGCCAACCGGGTCTGGGCGGACCTGATGGGGATCGGCCTGGTGGAGCCGGTCGACGACCTGCGGGCGACGAATCCGCCGACCAACCCGGAATTGCTCGATGCGTTGGCGAAGGAGTTCGTCGCGGGTGGATATGACCTGAAACACTTGATCCGGACGATCATGACCTCTCAGGTGTATGGGCTCGACGCGCGGCCGAATGACCGCAATGTGGTGGATGTGAGAAACTACGCCCGCCATTATCGCAAGCGGCTCGGTGCCGAGGTCTTGCTCGACGCGGTCTGTGACATCACGGAAGTTCCCGAGTCGTACGATGCCGCCGCTCCCGGAACGCGGGCCTCGCAGATCTGGACGCACCGGGTTCCCTCGACCTTCCTTGACACCTTCGGAAGGCCGGACCCGAATCAGGACCCCCCTTGCGAGCGGGTTCCGGATACATCGGTCACTCAGGTCTTGCACCTGATGAATGCCCCGGCGCTGCACTCCAAGATTACCAACGACGACGGGGTCGCCGCCAAACTGGCCGCGAGCGACCGCTCGGATGAGGAGATTGTGGAGGAGCTTTACCTTCGCGTCTTCTGCCGATTGCCGTCGGAGGAGGAGAAGGCCATCGCGCTGGCGGTCTTCAACGAGCCGGAAGTTGATCGACGCAAGGCGACCGAGGATGTTCTCTGGGCCTTGATCAACTCGGCGGAATTCATTTTTATCAACTGATTTTGACCGGACGGGACATCGATTTTCCGCCGGTCACGCCGTGGCGAGGCCGGCCCGTACCAGACCGAGGAGCTTTGAACATGAGCCGATCCCGGAACTGCGAGGGGACGACCCGACGCGATTGCCTGAAGCTGGGGCTGACGAGCTTGATCGGCGGTGGTCTGGTCGATGCCTTGAGGCTGCGAGGCCAGTCGGCGATGTCCTCTCCCGGGCGACCGACCAGCTGCATCCTGGTCTGGATGGACGGCGGTCCGAGCCATTACGAGACGTTCGACCCTAAGCCCGACGCCCCCGCGGAGATTCGAGGCGATTACGACCCAATCGCCACGAGCGTGCCGGGGATGCATTTCTCCAAGCACATGACCGAGATGGCGAAGATCGCCGATCGGCTCGCGGTTGTTCGATCGATCCAGCACAACCAGGGGAACCACGGGGCCGGCAATCACTACATGATGACCGGCGCACCGACCCGAATTCCCGTCGGCTGTGGTGCCTTCGTCAGCTTCCACCCGAGTCTCGGTTCGGTCACGGCGTACGAGCGGGGAACGCAAGGGGGCTTGCCCCCGTACTTCTCGATCCCCCGGATGTCTCGCTCGGGAGGACCGAACTTCCTGGGTGCCCGGTACGCCCCGTTCGTTGTGCCCGACGATCCGAACCGCGACAACTTCCGGGTCCGGGACGTCTCGCCGCCCCGCGATCTGGACCTCGGCCGGTTCGACAACCGGAAGGACCTTCGGGCCCAGCTCGATCGGCTCGAGCGGATTTCTCATGAAGCCGCCGGCGATCCCGTCCGATCGCTCGATGAATATTATGAGCAAGGGTACGACCTGATGTCCTCTCGGGACGCGCAACGCGCCTTCGAGGTTCAGGCCGAACCGGACGCGATCCGGGACCTGTATGGTCGGAATCGGTTCGGGCAGAGCTGCCTGCTGGCCCGTCGGCTGGTCGAGGCGGGGGTCCCCTTCATTACGCTGTATGAGGGCGGGTGGGATCACCACGTCGAGATCTTTGACGCTCTGGATAAGAAGTTGCCACCGTTCGACAGGGCTCTGGCGGCCTTGATCCTCGACCTGGAACAGCGCGGGTTGCTGGAATCGACGCTGGTGATTGCCCTCGGGGAGTTCGGGCGAACGCCGAAGATCAACGGTCGAGGCGGGCGCGACCACTGGTCGAACGCCATGTCCGTGGTCTTCGCCGGCTGCGGCACGCCGGGAGGCCAGGTGGTGGGGGCGACCGACGCCCGCGGTTATGCGGCCGTCGATCGCATTCTCTCGCCGGAGAACTTCGCGTCGACCGTGTATCGGAAGCTCGGCATTGATCCGAATACGATCTACTACACGCCGCAAGGACGCCCGGCCCACCTGGTGAGCGACCCGAACCCGATCGCCGAACTGATGGGCTGAACCTCTCCCCTGGATTTGCTTCGATGCGACACCTCCGCCCTACCAAGTTGATCGTGGCCTTGCTCCTGCTTCCGACCTGGGCGCAGGCCGATCCGCCGAAGGTCTCCTCCTTTTTTCCAGGAGGAGGCCGGCTGGGCGAATCGGTTCGGGTCGAGGCCAAGGGGACCTTCAAACCCTGGCCGGTTCAGATTCAGGTCGATCGGCCAGGGATCTGCTTCACTCCTGAGGAAGAGGAAGGGGTCTTCACCGTCTCGATCGCGGACGATGCGGCCCCTGGCCTCGCCTGGGTGCGGTTGTTCAACGAAGAAGGGGCCGCGACGCTCCGGCCGTTCCAGATCGGTACGGTGTCGGAAGTCGTGGAGGTCGAGCCCAACAACGCGGACCACCAGGCTCAGGAGGTTGATCCGCAAGGGGTCGTAGTGAATGGTCGGCTGGAACGATCGGGCGATGTCGATTCGTTCGCGGTTACCCTGGAATCGGGACAAACGCTGGTGGTCGCCCTGGAAGCGAACAACCGGCTCGGCTCGCCCATGGACGGCAAGATTCAGGTTGTTTCGCCGGAAGGCTTTGTGGTGGATCATGCTGATGATTCGCCATTGCTTGATCCCAGTCTGGCGTTCACGGCCCCGACCTCCGGGACGTACGTGGTGCGTGCTTTCGCCTTTCCGGCACAGCCGGATAGCTCGATCCGATTTTCGGGAAGTGATGATTATGTGTATCGCCTGACTCTGACGACCGGCGGCTACGTCGACCTGGCGCACCCGTCGGTCGTCAATCTAGAACCCGAAACGGAGGTCGCCGCCGCCGGCTGGAACGTGCCGGGGGAGGGTGTCCGGCTCCGTGTGTCCCCTGGTCCCGAGCGGTCGGTGGTGGCCTGGAATCCTGATCTGGCTGGCGCTGTCGAGGTGGAAGCGGCTGAGCTTCCGGTCGTCCTGGCCTCCGCACTTTCGGAACAACCTGCGAGCCTGCCGGCCTTGATCTGTGGTCAACTGGGAGAGGATGGGGAGGCGGATCGATTCCCGATCAAGGCCGAGCCGGGAACCTCCATCATGCTTCGAATGGAAGCCCGAGCGTTCGGCTCGCCCCTGGATGGGGTGATCACGGTGGAGGACTCCTCGGGGAAGCAACTGGTCGAGATGGATGATTTGCGTCGGGAACTCGACCCTGAATTGACGGTGAAGGTTCCGGATGATGGGATGCTCCAGGTTCAGGTGCGCGACCTGCACCGTCGTGGAGGCTCCCGGTTTCTCTATCGGGTCGAGGCCCGAGAACCGAGCCCGGTGGTGAGACTGACGGTTTCGGCCGATCATTTTGAGCTTGATCGGGAAAAACCGTTGTCGATTGAGGTCGAGGTGGATCGACAGGGGGGATACAAGAACCCCTTGACCATCACCGCGGAAGGGCTCCCGGACGGAGTGACGGTCGAGCCGGTCGTCTCCGAGTCTGAGGGGGATTCCTCCAAGAAGGTGACGCTTCAGATCACGGCGACCGAAGCCGCTGCGGTCTGGTCTGGCCCGATCCGGATTCTCGGCACCGCCGAAGGGGCTGAGGACTCCGCCGCGTCGGCCACTGCCGAACGGGTGGGTGGTTCTCGAACCGAGTCGCTCTGGCTGACGGTTCCTCCGTCCTCCTGAGCTGCTTGGTCCGCGGCATCGCGGACGGATACCTCCGGACCGAGCCAGGACGGCCTTGCGATCCGGCCCTTCGCCTGAGACAACGGGGCGTCAGACTAGAACGCCCCGGTTTGCTCCAGGAAAGGACCGACGTATGTGGATGCGCGCAAGGCGTGGGGAATTGACGAGCGCTGCCAAATGCTCCGGGTTCGGAGTTCTGGTTTGCCTCTTCGCCATGATCGCCCAGGTTGCAACGGTCGAGGCGGGGGTGGTCCGCCTGGAGATCGAGCAACGGGAACCGTTCGCCGACGGGCACGAGTTTGGCTCGGTCGGTGCTTATGAGCGAATCCAAGGGCGTGTGATGCTTGAGGTTGATCCCGACGATCCGTCGAATCAGGCGATTCACGACCTCAAGCTCGCCCCTCGAAACGATCGCGGCGTGGTGGAATTCTCGACCGAGTTCGACTTGCTTGCCCCCGTTGATCCGAAGCGGGGGAACCGTCGCATTCTGTTCGAGGTCAACAACCGGGGGAACAAGCTCGCGCCCGGCGCCTTTCTCGATCGCGGTGGGAACGAATTCAGGACCCTTGACGACGCGGGGAATGGGTTCCTCTTTCGCGAGGGGTATCACCTGCTCTGGTGTGGTTGGAATGGGGATGTTCGTCCGGGAGAAGGCCGCCTGACGATGGAACTCCCCATCGCTCAATCGGCTGAAGGACCGATTGAAGGGCGCATTTATGCAGAGATTTGCGTGGATGCCCCCAGCCGATCGGAACCGCTCGCCTGGGGGAACTCAGACCCTTACCCGGTGATCGACCCCGAGCAGGCGGTGGTCACCATGCGGCCGACCCGTGATGCTCCCGCCGAGGTCGTTCCCAAGGATCGGAGGGCATTTGCTCGCCTTGAGGGAGATCGGGTCGTTGCTGACCCCACTCACCTGTTTCTGGAAGATGGGTTTCGGCCCGGCTGGATCTACGAGGTGGTTTATACGACGCGGAATCCCCGGGTCACGGGGCTCGGATTTGCCGCGGTTCGAGACGTGGTCTCCTTCTTCAGAAACGAGGAATCCCCTGCGAATCCGCTGGCCGGCGCGGTGGACGGAGTGCTTGCGTTCGGGATCTCCCAGTCGGGGCGGTTCCTTCACGATCTCGTGTATCAGGGGTTCAATGCCGACGAGCAGGGGCAAGCGGTCTTCGACGGCGTGTTCGCCCACGTTCCGGGAGCGGGAAAAGGGATGTTCAACGGTCGGTTCGTTCAGACGACCCGGCACGGCAGCCCGCATCAGGACCGGCTCTTTGTCTCCGAGTCGTTCCCGATGACCACCGCTCCCTCGACCGATCCCCAAACCGGCCGAACGGGGGATACCCTGGAGCGTGCCAGGGAGGCGGGAGTGGTGCCAAAAATGATCTTTACCAATACGTCTGCCGAATACTGGACACGAGCTGCCTCGCTCTTGCATACAGATGTTGATGGAACGATTGACGTGGGGCACGATCCGAACGTGCGCATCTATTTCATCGCAGGCGGTCAACATGGGGTTTCGACTGGAAGGAGTCGGGGAATCTACCTGAATTTGATCAACACGCTCGACTATCGAGGGGTGCTTCGTGCCTTGCTTGTGGCGCTGGACGACTGGGCGACTCGTGACGTGGAGCCTCCGCCGAGCCGATACCCAAGAATCGACGACGGAACCTTGATCCGAGCGGAAACGTACCATCGGACGTTTCCCGAGTTGCCGGGCGTCGCCTTGCCGCGGGCGCATTACGTACCGACGCGGCTCGATTTCGGCCCTCGGTGGGAATCGGAGGGGATCATCGATAAGGTTCCGGCCGTGGTTGGTGAGCCGTTCCGGACCCTCGTTCCTGCGCCCGATACGGATGGGAATGATCGCGCAGGCATTCGATTGCCGCAGCTTGCCGTTCCCATCGCCACCTTCACCGGATGGAATCTTCGCAGTGCGGAAGCGGGGGCGGCCGGTCAGCTCGCCAAATTCAACGGGTCCTTCTTGCCGTTCCCGGTAGACGAGCAGCAACGGATCGACTCGGGCGACCCAAGGCCGTCGGTGCTTGAGCGTTACCCGACATTTGAGCACTACCTGGGACGATTCTCGGAGGAACTGCTTGAACTCGAATCGCAGCGCTTTCTGCTGGATGAAGACGTGGTGGGATTGCTTCGGGCTGCTGAAGCATCTCGGACGCTGTGGGAGGTGGAGGACTCCGCACCTGTCCGCTGAAGACCCGAGGAGCAAGGACACCAGGGTTTGACTTGTACTGGTGCCCTTGCTTCTCGGATGAACATGCGAGGGATCAGGCGATGAGGGAGGAGACGACTCGTCCACCGACGTCGGTGAGGCGGAAATCGCGCCCCTGGAAGCGGTAGGTCAGCCGGGTGTGATCGAGGCCGAGCAAGTGGAGAATGGTGGCCTGAAGGTCGTGGACGTGGATCGGATCTTCGGCGACGGAGAAGCCGAACTCATCGCTTGCGCCGAAGGTCAGGCCGGGCTTCACGCCACCCCCCGCCATCCACATGGTGAAGGCATCGGGGTGGTGGTTGCGACCGGTCTTTTCTCGGACCTCGCCCATGGGGGTGCGGCCGAATTCTCCTCCCCAGATAACCAGCGTGTCTTCGAGGAGGCCGCGGGCCTTGAGGTCGGTGATGAGGGCGGCACAGGCGCGATCGACGTCGAGACAGACGGTATCGAGTGAGTCTTCGAGATTCTCGGTGGGGCCGCCGTGGTGGTCCCAGTTGGTGTGGTAGAGCTGGACGAACCGCGTGCCCCGCTCCACGAGTCGTCGAGCGAGCAGGCAGTTGCTGGCGAAGGTGGGGACTCCCGGATCGATGCCGTAGAGGTCGAGGGTGGCCTGTGACTCACCCGCCAGGTCGATCAATTCAGGGGCGCTGGATTGCATCCGAAAGGCCATCTCGTAGGAGGCGATTCGGGTAGCGATCTCGGGGTCTCCCGTGGTGTCGAGCCGATGGCGGTTCAGATCACCGATCGCGTTGAGGGTCGCTTGCTGATTCGCTTCGGAAACCTCGGGTGGTCGAGACAGGTCGAGAATGGGCTCGGCGCCGCTCCGGAAGGGGACGCCCTGGTAGGCGGTTGGCAGGAAGCCACTCCCCCAGAGCACCGCGCCTCCTCGAGGGCCTCGGGGGCCGGACTGGAGGACGACGAACCCGGGCAGGTTGTCGGCCTCGCTGCCGATGCCGTAGGTGATCCAGGCCCCCATGCTGGGGCGGCCAAACTGTGTGGTCCCCGCGTTGAAGAACAGTTTGGCCGGCGCGTGGTTGACCGGCTCGGTCCAGACCGACTTGAGGAAGGTCAGATCATCCACGACCCGAGCGGTGTGAGGCAAGCATTCCGAAACCCACGCGCCGCTCTCACCGTGTCGGGCAAATTTCCGTCGTGTGCCGAGAAGTTTGGGTGGTTCCTTGTTGAAGGTGTCCATGAAGGCGAAACGCTTGCCTTCAAGGTACGATGAGGGAATGGGCTGGCCGTTGTAGCGCTGAAGGCCGGGTTTGTGATCAAACAGCTCGAACTGGCTTGGTCCGCCCGCCATGAACAGGAAGATCACGTTCTTGGCTTTGGGGGCGTGATGACCGGTCCTTGGAGCGAGCGGATTCGCGGAGGGAGCCGAATCGGCGGCGAGACTGCTCGGGCCATTGCCGAGCAAGGAGGTCAGCGCCATCGAGCCCAGACCGATTCCGCAGCGTTCAAAAAAATGCCGACGGGTCGATTGGAGCAGCGGGGGGATCTCGTTCATCATGATTCTCCCGTCGGTTGCCATTATTCGCGTGTAATGAACTCGTCCAGATTGAGCAGAACCCTGGCGATTGCTGTCCAGGCGGCTCGATCGGGGTGCCTGGACTCCGCGGAATCTTCCCCTTCCGACCCGGACTGAAGGCGTCGTTGCGCGTCGAGGAACGACATGAGCCGATCCAACTCGATGGGGTCGGGGCTTCGGGCCAGGCAGAGCCGAAAGACGAGGTCGAGTTTGCCAGCGTCGTCGGGAGGCCCTTCGGCCAGGACGCGATCAGCGAGGGCCTGCGCGAACTCGTAAAAGGCCTGATCATTCAAGAGCATCAGGGCTTGAAGGGGAGTGTTCGAGCGTGTCCGTCGCGTGCAGGCAAAGGTGGCGTCGGGGGCATCGAAGCCGACGAGCAAGGGATGCGGAGTGGCTCGCCAGAAGAAGGTGTAGAGACCTCGTCGGAAGCGGTTGGGGCCGGTGTCGGCGACCCAGGCTCGATTCATCTGGCCGAGGCTCATGACGCCATCAGGTTGAGGGGGGAAGACGCTTGGGCCGCCGACGGTTTCGGTGAGGAGTCCGCTGGCGACGAGGGCCGAATCGCGAATCAATTCCGCGTCGAGCCGCAGGCGAGACTGACGAGCGAGGCGACGGTTTGTGGGGTCGCGGGCCACCAGATCCGGGCGAAGCTGCGACGATTGGCGATAGGTTGCCGAGGTGAGGATCAACCGGTGCATGGTCTTGAGGCTCCAGCCTCGGTCGATCAACTCCACCGCGAGCCAGTCGAGCAGGTCGGGATGCGAGGGCACGGTGCCCTGAGTGCCGAAATCCTCGTCAGTTTCGACGATGCCTCGTCCGAAGTAGGCCTGCCAGAGCCGATTGACGGCGACCCTTGCCGTGAGCGGGTTCTGGGGATCAACCAGCCAGTGGGCCAGGTCGAGCCGGTTCGGACGGGCGTCCGAGTTGCTGGTTAAGGGAGGGAGCACGGACGGTACGTCGGGCTGGACCGGGTCGCCCGGCCTCGTGAAGTCGCCGGCCATGAGGAAATGAGTGGTTCGAGGGTCCTTCTGTTCTCGAACGACCATGGTCGTCGGGATCGTGGGAAGATCCTTCTTGATGCTTGCGATTGCATTGCGATGAGGGGTGACGATCGGGTCGTCCGACTGATCGATAAAGGCCGCGAAGACGACGCGATTGCGCTCTGCTGGGCGTTTGTCGAAGGGAAGGTCGAAGGCTTCCCTGACTTCCTGCGATTGCTTTTGCCGGCCAGCACCATCGAGCCCGATTTCCCAGGCATGCTGTCGTTTGAGGAGGTCGGGGTCACGTTCGATGCCGGCAAGGTAGTCGTTGACGGCCTGGTTGACCTCGTCCCGTCGGGCCACATCTTCGGCGGAGGCCACGGGAATCGTCGGCTCGTCCACCGTATTCAGGAATGCAAAGAACTGGAAGTAGTCGAGCTGAGAGATCGGATCATACTTGTGGTCGTGGCACTGGGCGCAGCCGATGGTCAAACCCATCCAGACCGAGCCGGTGGTGTTGACGCGGTCAATCACCGACTCGATCCGGAACTGTTCGCGGTCGATTCCGCCTTCCTGATTGATCGGGGTGTTGCGATGGAATCCGGTCGCGACGAGCTGAGCCATCGAGGCATTCGGGCGAAGGTCGCCGGCGAGCTGGTCGATGGTGAATTCGTCGAATGGGAGGTCGCGGTTCAGGGCGTCGATGACCCAGTCGCGGTAGAGCCAGATCTCACGAGGAGCATCGATGCTGTATCCGTTGGAGTCGGCGTAGCGGGCGTTGTCGAGCCAGCGCCGCCCCCAACGTTCCCCGAAGTGAGGGCTGGAGAGGAGGCGATCGATCAGGTGCTCGTACGCGTCGGGGCGTTCGTCGGCCAGAAAGGCCTCGACTTCCTCCGGGGTCGGCGGCAACCCGATCACGTCGAGACTGGCCCGACGGATCAAGGTTGCCCGATCCGCCTCGACGGAGGGGGCGATTCCGTCCTGTTCGAGCGGAGCCAGAATGAAGGCGTCAATCGAGTTGCGGACCCAGGAGGAGTCCTGTACCGGAGGAACCGGAGGCCGTTTGGGAGGAGTGAAGGCCCAGTGTTCCTCCCAGGGGGCTCCCTGCGCGATCCACTGGCGAATCAACTCGATCTGCTCGGCCGAGAGCGACTTGCCCGAATCGGCGGGGGGCATCCGGAAGTCTGCGACCTCCTCGGCGATTCTCAGATAAAGCTCACTCTCTTCGGGCTTCCCGGGCACAATTGCCGCGTAACCGCCGAGGTCGGCCAGGGCACCTTCCGCAGTATCGAGCCGAAGGTCGGCCGCCCGCTGAGAGGCATCGGGACCATGGCAGCGGACACAGGTGTCTGACAGAATGGGCCGGATCTCGGTCGCGAAGTCGATCGACCGCGTGTCCTCGGCCTTTCCATTGCTCGGGAGGACAAGGTGGCCGATGATGAAGAAGGAGGTCCACCAGACGGCCAGTGTCCGGGGCGGTCGCAGATGCGTCATCGTCTCGGGGCTCCGGTCTCGGGGACCGATCATTCACACGCGAAGGGGATCAAACGGCACCGGAGAAATCTCAGGCACCTGGAGCGGCCCAATGGCTTGCGTGCGGCAAGGGGTTTAACCTAGGTTTAGCCTAAACGATCCTCGCACTCATTCGCAACCGATTCGAGCGTCCAGAGACGCGGGTTACGACCGTTGTGCCTGGAAGAATTGACAGAGGTCGGAAGGGTGGTCGTTCGGAATCGGATCCGATCGCCGGGTTCTCGGATCTTGAGGCCCAGGAATTTGGGGAGGAGTGGCGTGTCGTTCCGACTTCATGGCCAATCACTCGGTCAGAATGTCCTCGCGGGAGCGTGAGGACACAACCACTTCATTCAGACGAACTCATGAACGACGTGACCGGAGACGAGGTGCCCAATCCGGGTCCACGGGGATCGACCTGGCCCGATTCGCAAGCCTCGAATCACGAGGTTGTGCCTCGACGCGGGCCGTTTCTCAGTCTCCTCACGTCGCCAGCTCGGGGGGCGATTGCGGTACTTCGAGTCTGGGGTGAGGGGGCGGTTGAGGCTGCGGACCGGGTCTTTCGACCCCATCGAGGTGTGCGGCTTGCGGAGTCATCGGCGAGACGGCCACGCGTGGGGAGGGTGGGACGAGGGACCGGAGATGAGGTGGTCGCGTTGATCCTCAAGGACAACAGCCGCCTCGATGAGGTGGAGTTTCAGTGTCACGGAGGGCCTGCGGCCGTGGCGATGGTCGTGGAAGCTCTGGAACAGGTCGGGGTCTGCCAACGATCGGCCGACGATTGGGTCAGGGTTCAACAGTCGTCCCTGGTCAGAGCCCTTGCACATCATGATCTGGCGCACGCGGAAACTGATCGCGTGGCGCGGCATCTGCTTGCTCAGGCGCAAGGCGCTCTCGACGAGGCACTGGACGCGATCCGCAGCCGGCTGAGCGATGATCCCTCCGAGGCGATCGAGCGGCTGAACATGCTGATCGATCGTGCCGAGGTGGGGTGTCATCTCGTCTCTGGGTGGCGTGTTGCCCTGGCGGGTCGGCCGAATGTGGGGAAGAGTCGGCTCCTGAATGCCCTGGCGGGCTATGGTCGAGCGATTGTGTCTTCGACTCCGGGAACAACGCGCGATGTGGTGACTGCCCGAATTGCCATTGATGGCTGGCCGGTTGAGGTCGCGGATACGGCTGGGCTGCGCGTGACTCAGGACCCGATTGAAGCTGGGGGAGTTTCCCTGGCCCGATCTCGGCATGGAGGGGCCGATCTGGTTCTTTTGATCCTTGATCAATCCGAGCCATTCACCGAAACCGATCGAGGATTAATCAAAGACTATGAGAATGCATTGATTGTGTGTAACAAACGGGATCTCGTTGCCGTCTGGGAGCCGGATGCGTCGTGGGGGGAAGTGAAGCGGATCTCTGCGGAGCGTGGGGATGGACTCGAATCCTTGGTGGCAACGATTTCCAGACGGCTTGTCCCCGATCCACCACAGGCCGGAGAGGCGATTCCGTTTCGAGAACCACAGCGGCAGCATCTGATCGAGGTGCGTCGACTCCTTCAGGCAGGGTGTCTGGAGCAGGCCCGAACGACGCTCGATCAGCTTCAAGCTGGTGCAAGCTGATCGGGAGGCGAGGCCGAGGTCTTGCGGTTGAGAATCGGCCAACGCATGATCAAGAGATTCGACCGATCCCTGAACCCTCGATCGAGAATTGGACCGGAGGATTCACGCATGACGAATCAATTCGTACGATCCCTTCGAATGAGCCTGACTCTCTCGCTCATGGTCTGGGGGGTAATCTCGGTTTCGATCGGAGCCGCCTCGGAGGAGAGTGAGCGTGTCTTCCAAGCAGGGGCGGCGACGAGCAATATTACCCCTCCCCTGGGAGAACCGATTGTTGGCAACTGGAATTCTCCTCCGGCAACTCATATCCACGACGATTTGCACGCTCGATGCCTGGTGCTCGATGATGGCGAAACCAGGATTGCCATTGTGCTTTGCGATAATGTCGGGATCGCCCGAGACGTGCTGGACGTGGCTCGAACACTGGCCGAGGAGGCGATTGGGATTCCCGAGCAACAGATACTGATTGCCTCGACGCATACCCATTCAGCAACCCCAGCCAGGGGACTCGATCGCCTGGCGCCTCTTGACGACCTGAGTGGCTATCCATCCTTCCTTGCGCGTCGGATTGCCGATGGAATTGTCCGAGCCGCGGCAAACCTCGAACCCGCGAAGATTGCCTGGGGACGAACCGAGGTCCCGGGACAGGTTTTCAACCGACGATGGTTTCTCAAGCCGGATCGTGAACTGCCGAACCCGTTCGGAGGGACCGACCGCGTGAAGATGAATCCTCCCCGAGGGAATCCTGATCTGGTCGAACCGGCAGGCCCGACCGACCCGGAAGTCGCGTTCCTCTCGGTTCAGGCGGTTGATGGTCGGCCGATTGCGCTGCTGGCCAACTATTCGCTGCATTATGTCGGGGGAGTGCCCTCGGGGCATGTCTCCGCCGATTATTTCGGGGCGTTTGCCGAGCGAATTGAGCAGTTGCTCGAAGCGGATCGGGTTGACCCGCCGTTTGTCGGCATGATGAGCAATGGGACAAGCGGAGACATCAACAATATTGACTTCCGCTCTTCCGGTCAACGGATGGAACCGTATGAGAAGATCCATCAGGTGGCCGATGAGGTGGCACAGGCCGTCATTGAGGCGCACCAGGGACTCACGTTCCACTCGTGGGTGCCGGTGGGGGCCGCGGCTCAGGAGTTGACGCTGGCGGCTCGTGTTCCCAATGAGGAACTCCTGGAGTTCGCCCACCGAACGCTGGCGAAGCCCGAGGATGCCCCGCTCGGTCACCCTCTGGAACGGATTTACGCCGAGCGCGTGCTTCGGGCGGTCGATGCGCCGAGCGAAGTGTCGATCTTCCTACAGGCTTTGCGCATTGGTGACGTTGGGATTGCGGCCATTCCGTTCGAGGTGTTCGTCGAAACCGGGCTCGAACTGAAAGCACGCAGTCCGTTCGAACAGACGTTTACCATCGAGCTAGCGAATGGGTCGTACGGCTATCTTCCCACTCCTCGCCATCACGATCTCGGAGGTTATGAAACCTGGTTCGGCACCAATCGGGTTGAACGAGACGCATCGGAAAAGATTCGAGACGTGATGCTTGAACTCTTTGACACCTTGCACACTCGTTGAGACTCGGGGTTGGCTCCGTGAAACTCAAACAAGACCCCACCTGTCCGAAGAAATGCATACACTTCGGAGAGGTGGGGTCATGGATTGCTTCGTTGACTCCTGGCCGTGACCACTCAGACGGACAACACCTTTCATGAATATGCATCGCATCGCGTTGCTGCGTTTGCGGCTTCTGGTCCTTTCGAGCGTACTCGCCGGCCTTCCGGTGGTCGCAACTGCGCAACAAGCCGTGGTTGCCGAGCCGATTCCTGTCGAGGAACGCTATGAGAAGTCAGAGCATCTGATCCCGATGCGCGACGGTGTTCACCTTTTCACGGCCATCTATCGGCCGCGAGACGCTTCCGCGGAGAATCCGTATCCGATCTTGCTGAGCCGGACACCGTATAGCTGTAGCCCCTACGGCGAGGACGAGTACCGCCCCCTGGTCGGTCCGTCCAGGACGATGATGGAGGACGGGTACATTGTCGTCTATCAGGATGTTCGAGGGCGTTTTCGGTCGGAGGGATCGTATGACAACATGAGGCCACATGTGCCCGGCGATGCGGAGATCGATGAGAGTTCCGACACGTATGATACGATCGAGTGGTTGCTGGATAACGTTACGGGGCACAATGGGCGGGTTGGCATGTGGGGGATTTCGTATCCAGGGTTTTACACCGCCGCGGCCTTGCCCGAGGCTCACCCGGCGCTAGTGGCGGCGTCGCCTCAGGCTCCCATCGCCGACTTTTTCTTTGATGACTTTCATCATAACGGAGCCTATACGCTTGCCTACTTTTTGATCACGCCAGTCTTTGGTTATCAGAAAGACGGGCCACAGGAATCGCGATGGTTTGACATCGTCGATCCGGGCACTCGTGACGGCTACAAGTTTTATCTGGAGCTTGGCCCGCTGAAGAACGCCTCGCGCTATTACGGCCCAGACAATTTCTTCTGGAGGGAGCTTGTCGAGCATCCGAATTATGACGAGTTCTGGCAGCGTCGCGCCATTCTTCCACATCTCAAGGGGCTTTCGACCGCGGTCATGACCGTGGGAGGCTGGTTCGATGCGGAGGATTTGTACGGACCATTATCCATTTATCAGACCATTGAGCGTGAGAATCCTGAGACCTTTAATATGATGGTCATGGGACCCTGGGGTCATGGTGACTGGGCTCGCAACGGAGATGGTCCCCAGGTGACCGGGAAAATTCCTTTCGGCGAAGGGCTCTCGTCCGCGTATCAGGACGACGTCGAGGCCCGCTTCTTCCGCCATTTCCTGAAGGAAGGGAATGATCCGGCAGACCCCGGTCCTGATCTGCCCGAGGCGCTCACCTTCGACACGGGGCGGAAGCGTTGGGAAGAATTTGAGCAATGGCCTCCCGCAAACGTCGAGACCGTGCAGCTCTATTTCGGCAATGACCGGACGCTCTCCGCCAATTCACCGGACGCGGAAGACCGTCAGCCCTTCTCCGAGTTCATCAGTGATCCGAGTACACCGGTTCCCGACTCGGGGGAGATTCAGATCGTCATGACGCCACGAGCCTACATGACCGATGATCAGCGCTTTGCCAGCCGACGTCCTGATGTGCTTTCGTTTCGTTCTCAGGTGCTCGAATCCGACGTGACGCTGGCCGGCCCGATGATCGCCCGGCTCTTTGTCTCGACCACCGGGACCGATGCCGACTGGGTCGTGAAGCTGATCGACGAGTATCCGGGCGACCATCCGACTGAGGAACACGCTCCCGAGGGAGTCGAATTCGGCGATTACGAGCAGCTTGTTCGAGGAGAGATCATCCGAGGACGGTTCCGCAACAGTTTTGAATCGCCAGAGCCGTTCGTTCCCGGCGAAGTCACCCCGATTGATCTGCCCCTTCAAGATGTTTTCCACACGTTCAAGAAGGGTCATCGAATTCTGGTCCACGTTCAGAGTAGCTGGTTCCCACTCTTTGATCGGAACCCTCAGACGTTTGTTCCGAACATCTTCGAAGCGGACGAGGACGACTTCACTCGTCAGACGCATCGGGTCTATCATTCGCCCGAATTCCCGAGCCATCTGGAGATCTCGTTGCTACCGAAGGCTCCCGAGGCGGATTAAGGGAGCTTCGGCCTCACTCGTCGGGCCCGATGTCCTTGATCATTCGGGAAAGGAACTGGTGCAGGTCGTCGATGCCGTGAATGGCCTGGGCGACGGCCTGTTCCAGGGGGACCAGTTGCTTGGCCTCGAAATCGCGGCTGACCGCGTCATCCCACTCGTCCCGCGTCTGGTCCCATCGGGCCCGAAGCGCCTTCAGGTCGTGCTGAAGTTTCGCGCCTCCCGCCGTGATGTTTGAGGGTCGCATGGGGATCGAGGCTCCGGTGACGGTCAGGTGGTCGATTCAGGAGGGTTGGGAGTCTGCTCGGCCGGGGGCCTGACGGGCGGTTGGGAAGGCTCGCGGGGAGCAGCTGTGCTGACGTAGGCTTCAAGCGCGGCGATCATGCGGTCGAGCATGGCCAGCATTCGGGCGATGTCGATGGAGGAAGCGTCGGACAGGCTCCGGGTTCGTCCTTGATATTCCGAGAGGGCGTGCTGAAATTGAGGAACCCACCGTCGGATGGAGGCCAGCTTGCGTTCGGCCTGCTCGAGCCGCATTTTGCAGAGGCGGAGCGCTTCTTTCTCCTGGGATACGTCGGGCACAAAGCCGTCGGTTCGCTGGAGGTTTTTTCGGTGCAAGGCCGCGCGGGCCTCGGCCATGCGCTGATCCCAGAGCTTGATTTGCCCTTTCCAGTAGCGCGGCTGTTCGTGTTCCAGCCAGTCCCGGACGCGGCGAAGCTCGATGTCGATTCCGCCGAGGGCGTTGCGCGCACCGTCTCCGAATTCGGCCACCGCGGCTCGAAAGCGACTGAGGGCCTCGATCGACTGGACGCGGGCTTGCTCGGCCATCGACGCCGGCTCCTGCGTTAGCGCTGCTGGAGATAGTCTTCGATCTTCTCGGCTTTTTTCATCAGGAAGGGAACGTGAGCCTCGGAGAGCTGGATGAATCGAGACACGACGTTCATCGTCTGGCGGAACTCCTCGGCGAACTTGTCATGCTCGCGGTCTCTCCAGGTGGAGCCGAGGTTGTTTAACTGACCGTTCAGCACAGTCATTCGACTCTGGAGATCGTTGTTGAATTGCTTGAGGCTCTGGGCAAACCGGCGCAGTTCGGCCGGATCGACGTGGGCTTGCGGCATGGTGGCGGGCTCCGAGACGGGAGCAAGAGAGGGTCCCCAGTGCTCCACACTACCGAGCGGTTTGAGACGCTGTAAAGGCGTAGGTTTGCTCTGGCTTCGAGAGCCCATCTTGCCCGAAGCCCCTTCCGTTGGGTAGAATTCAAGGCTCTGGCGGGGCCATCTCGGTTCGCCCCGCGCCGATCACTGCAGAAGTCGGGTGGTCGGAGCCAGGCGTTTCGAAAACGTCGAGAGAGAAAGCAAGGTCTTACCGCGATGGCTCACAAGAAAGGTCAGGGCTCCAGCCGCAACGGTCGCGATTCAAATGCCCAGCGGCTGGGAATCAAGCTCTTTGGTGGTCAGCTCGCCAAGCCTGGCGCCATTATTTGCCGACAGCACGGCACGAAGTGGCGACCGGGCAAGAACGTGGGAGTCGGTCGCGACTGGACCATCTTCGCGCTGACCGAAGGGAAGGTCTACTTTGACCAGAATGGCCGTCGAATCAACGTGATTCCGGCCACGAACGGTCAGGTTGAGGCCCACGCCTGAGTGTTGGCCGGCAGATTGAGCAGGTTGAACTGAGTTCTGCTGGACCACGATTCGATGCCCGGCGGCCGGTCCCTTGAGGGGAGCGAGGACGCCGGGCGTCTTGCGTCTCTGAGGGGCGAATGTTTGTCGATCGGGTGACGCTTCACGTCAAGGGTGGCGATGGTGGGAACGGTTGCCTCAGCTTCCGCCGAGAGAAGTACGTCCCTCGGGGCGGACCCAACGGAGGAGATGGCGGCCACGGCGCGCATGTGATCGTCCGCGCGGTGGAAGGCTTGACGAACCTGGCCCACCTTTCCGGGATGCGTCACTTCCGGGGCGAGCGTGGTCAGCACGGCATGGGGAGTAGTCGGGACGGGAAAAGCGCCGAGACGGTCTATATCGACGTTCCGGCGGGAACGATTGTCCGAGATCACAATCAGGGTCATATTCTTCGGGACCTGAAGCTCCCGGGCGATTACGTGGTCGTGGCCCGAGGAGGCAAGGGGGGACACGGGAACGAGCATTTCAAATCCTCGATCAACCGTGCTCCTCGTCAGGTCGAGCCCGGCCAGCCGGGTGAGGAACGTTCGATCGACCTCGAACTGAAGGTGATCGCCGACGTCGGCCTGATCGGATTGCCGAACGCCGGGAAATCGACCTTGCTCTCCCGGATCAGTCGGGCCCATCCCGAGATCGCCGACTACCCCTTCACGACCAAGTATCCGAATCTTGGGGCGGTGATCGTCGACGATGACTCATTCATCGTTGCGGACATCCCCGGATTGATTGAAGGGGCACACCAGGGGCACGGCCTCGGGCACGAGTTTCTCCGACACGTCGAGCGGACCAAACTTCTGGTCCATCTGGTTGAGGCGGTCCCGATCGACGGCTCCGATCCGGTTGAGAACTATCGAACGATTCGGAATGAGTTGGAACAGTACAGCCCTGCGCTGGCGAATCGGCCGGAAATCCTCGTGCTTTCGAAGCTTGATGTGACCGGTGCCGATGAGGTGGTCGATCGGATTGCCCACGAGTTGTGTCGGGAACCACTGACCCTCTCCGCCGTCACGGGACGGGGGATCCCCCAACTGATCAGTCGGATTCTCGAAGTGCTCCAGCGGGTCCGTGCCGAGTCGGACGAGGAGGAGGCACCCTCCCCTTCGGACGTTGTCGAGGAATCTTGAGCATCCTCGACGATGGACCGGGACGGATTCTGTGCATGACCGTTCGTCGTCTCGCTTGTGCCTGGAGGGCGCGGTGTCCCTCGACCGCCTTGTGATTGATGTCGGGAATACGCGGCTCAAGTGGGGGCGTCTCGACTCCAACGGGCGGATTGTCGATTCGATTGCGACGGTGCTGGACGATCAAGGAGTCTGGAAGACCTCGATCGATCGGCTCATCGCGGGACCGCTCCCCGTTGCCGCGGCGATCTCCTCGGTGAATCCGCCCGTTGCCGACCGGCTTGGATGCTGGCTTGAGCGTTCCGGGATCGGCCCGATTCGGTGGTTCCGATCGGCGGCAGAGGTCTCGCTGAACCATCGGCTCGACGCTCCCGAGCGGACCGGGGCGGATAGAGCGCTCTCGGTGCTGGCTGCGTACCACCTGGCCGGGCAGCCGGGACCGGGAATTGTGGTTCAGTGCGGCACGGCCATTACGGTCGAGCGCCTCGACGCTGACGGATGCTGGCTTGGCGGTGCCATTGCGATCGGTCCGGCTCTTGCGTCGAGGGCGCTGCAATCGGGAACCGCGCAACTGCCCGGAGTGTCCGCGCTAGGTTCGGATCGAGAGCCGCCGGCCTGGGGAGCTTCGACGATCCCGGCTCTGGAAGCCGGATTGTTCTGGGGAACGGTCGGTGCGATCCGGGAGCTGATTAGTCGCCAGGGGGAGGGACTCGAACCTCGGCCGTGGGTGATCTGGACGGGAGGAGACGCTCCGAAGCTGGGCCCTCGGGTTTCGGGAGCTGGGGTGCGCATCGAGCCCGACCTGGTGTTGATGGGGGTGGCGATGGCGGGTTTCGGGGCTCCTCGCCCCTTCCCCTGAGCAACCAATCGACTCGACCGCAATCAGCCGTTAGAATCGCCCTTCCGCACGCAGGGAACGTGGCGCCCTCCGGTTTCGCCGGGGCCACGCTTCGCCGCCTCCTTCTCTCCTCCTTGGCACTTGGGATCTGAAGGCGATGACGAGCCTCAAAGGAACCTTCCTCATCGCATCGAATTCCCTGGCCGATCCGAACTTCGTTCGGACTGTCTTGTTGATGGTCGAGCATTCCGAAACCGGAGCCGCCGGGGTGATCCTGAACCGACCGACCGGCGCGACCATCGCCGAGATTTCTCGAAAGGTGTTCAACGAGCCGGATGATTGGGACAAGCCGATTTTCCTGGGAGGCCCCGTGCCTGGTCCTCTGATGGTGCTGCATTCGGTCGAGGAACTCTCGGATCAATGCATCATTGAGGGGCTTTATTCCACGATCGACCCGGACAAGATCCAGGAGTTGATTCAACGTCGCGTCGAGCCCTCCATGTTTCTGGCCAACTATGCCGGCTGGGGTGCCGGCCAGCTTGAGATGGAACTGGCTCAGGACTCCTGGCGGGTGATCCCGGCCGAAACACCTCTGGCCCTGGAAGGGGGGGATGCCACGCTCTGGGAAACCTTGATGCGACGCGTTTCGGCCAACTTGCTCGCCGGAGCGCTGGGGCTGGCGGATCTGCCGAACGATCCGAGTCTGAATTGAGAGACGTTCGTCCGTGGGGGGATCGGTGGAGGATCGCCCGCATGCCGTCGTTGGAGACTGCGGAACGCAGGGACGACCTCATTAAGCCTCCGATCCGATTCGTTCGACTCCTGATCAATCACCGATCACCGATCGGCGGTCGGCGCGGGGGGCGAATGGCAGTCTCCTCCCAGTAACGACGAAACGATGCCGCCAGCTCTCGGAAGCGCTGAAAATCACCCGGCTTCTGGATGAACGTGTTGGCGCCGGCCTGGTAGCTCTGCCAGACGTCCTCGTCACGGCCGGAGGTTGTCATGACGACGACGGGAATGGCACGAAGCAGAGGATCGTTTTTGAGCCGGGCCAGGATCTGGGCACCGTTCGGGCCTGGAAGGTTCAGATCGAGAAGAACGAGATCGGGGACCAGGTCTGGGGGACAGTTGAGGTCGCTCAGACGATCAAGGTACTTCATCGCCGCCTCGCCATCGGAAAGGACGGTCAAGCGGTGCCTGAAGCCGACATCGTCGAGGGCCCGTCGCAGAATGAGAACATCGGGAACGCTGTCCTCAACCAGAAGCAGATGAAACTCAGCGGACATGGATCGCGGAGTCCGGAGATGAGACCGACCGATTGTTCTCGGAGACGGGGAGCCCCGAGTTCAAAGAGGCGGGAACCATCGGAAGATCGACGAAAAAAGTTGATCCGGCTCCGGGATGACTTTCGACCCAGAGCCGGCCACCATGGGCACGGGCGATTTTCTGGCAGATCGCCAGGCCGGCTCCCGTCCCTTCATAGCGGTCCCGAGGATGAAGGCGCCGGAACATCTGGAAGATCGTTTCGTGATATTGAGGATCGATACCGATTCCGTTATCGCGAATCAGGATGGTCACACGATGCTCGCGTTTCGGCATTGGACCGACGTAAACTCCGACCTCGACTCGGGGGGAGCATGATTCATTATATTTTAGCCCATTGCCAATCAAGTTCCCAAGAAGCTGTCCAATTCGGGTCCGGTCGCCCCAGACCGTTGGCAAGGTGCCCAGGACCCGGACCTCGGCATTTCGACTGCGGATCAGCTCGGCAAAGTCGATTCGAAGCGTTGCGAGCACGTCCTCCAGGGAGACGGGCTGGAACTCCGAGGTGGCCTGGCCTGCTCTTGAAAGCTCCAGGAGATCGCGGATCAGGGTCCGCATCCGAGTCGAAGCCTCGGTGAGATAGTTGAGGAACTCGCGGGCCTGATCGTCGAGTCGATCCGCATAATCTTGCTTCAGAAACCCGGAGAAGGCAATCAGGGTTCGGATCGGCTCTTGCAGATCGTGAGAGATCACATAGGAAAACTCGTCGAGTTCCGTATTTTTTCGGGACAGCTCGTCATTGATGCGCGCGAGTCGTTCATTGTTGCGCCGTAACTCAGCTTCGAGGAGTTTCCGGGCCGTGATGTCCTGCGCCACGCTTCTTGAATGAATCAAGCGGCCTTCGGAGTCCCGCACGGCCACGGCGGTGACGAAGACGTCGATCAGGCGACCATCCCGAGTCCGCCATTGGCTCTCAACCTCAATTCGACCGGACGTGAGAAACTGGGCAAAACGGCTTCGAAACGAAGGCCGAAGCTCCTCGGGAAGCAGATCGACGTAAGGTCGATTCAGGAGTTCACGGCGCGAGTAACCGAGCGTTTTCAGGAGCGTCTCATTGCAGACCAGAATGTGGCCTTCGCGGTTCAGGCTGAAATACATAGCCGGAGCATTTTGATAGAGGTCGCTGTAGCGGTCTTTCAGGTCGGCCAGGGCTTGATTAGTCAGTTGAAGGGTCCGATTCAGCTGCTGAAGTTCCTCGGTACGCTTGCGTTCTTTGCGACGGGCTCGAATCCGATGGGTAATGTCAGTGACATGGCATCGGAGGTAAACCACCGACCCTTCGGCATCGTATCGGGTCGAGACATTCAGTTCGACCACCCGGCGATTCCCGCCCAGAGTGGAGAGCCGGTAAATCAGGCCGAGAGCTTCACCCTTGCCGGAGGCGTTTCTGAGGGCTTGGGCCGCGGGAACTCGGTCGTCTGGGTGAAGCAGATCGAGAATCGAGAGTCGCCGGAGCCGATCCAAGCCGGCTCCCAGGAAGGTTTGTAACCTGGGGCTCACCTCGGTCCATCGGAGTGATTCCGGCTCCAGGCGTCCGACCATGTCTCGGGTTTCGAAGGTCGCCGACGAACCCTCGAGGCCATCGACTTCCGAAGGAGGATCGAACAGCCCACTCCGCGTGAGCGCTTCGCGAGCAGGACTGGAGGGAGCCGTCGCTGGCGTGCGTCGCATCCGCGGAGTTGACCCATCGAATTGGCCGATGGTTCGGTGGAGTTCGAACAGCGCAGGAGGAACGTGGACCCCGATCGTTGCTGAGGAGGTGGTTCGGCCGTGTTCGATTCCCTCGATCTGAGCGGTCAGGCGCTCATTCAGCATGAGCACTGGGTGAAGCCAGCGGCTTCGCTCGACGAACAGCCCCCAACCCAGGCCGATGGGCAGAACCAGCGCGGCCCCGGTCAGCACTCCCACGACAAACGGCGGAGCCCCCCAGACTGTTCCGGCGAGTGCGAGAAGGAGGATCAAACTGATTCCCAACGCCATCGCCGCCACCACGCGCAGGCGTCTGGTGGCAAGGTTCCGACCGTTTCCGGTCCAGGTCATGCGATCGCCTCGAACGGTCAGGAACTCGGATGGATCGGCCCGAAGAACACGAGCCCTTGAATTCGAATTTCGGAGGGATCGGCCTCGCGAACAACCCTCTGAGGGCATCGGATTTCGCTTCAGCTAGGACAATTCCGCCGAGCGGTTCTGTGCAGGGGGCGACGTGGCTCCTGCGGTCGAATCGGGCAGCCAGAGCAAGAAACAGGCACCTCCTTCGGGGGAGTTCTCGACGGAGAGCCGTCCGCCGTGCTCCCGAAGAATCTCGGCGGAGAGGTAAAGCCCATAACCGGTGCCGGTGTCCTTGGTCGTAAAGAAGGGCTCGAAGATGCGGGGCATCACGTCTTCGGGAATTCCCGGCCCACTGTCGAGGACCTCGATACAAATTCCCGGACGATCGGCCTCGGATCGTGGAACGAGGCGAAGTCGGATCGTGCCTTCCGAGGCGTTCGAGAGAATCGCTTCCCGAGCGTTGGTCATCAAATTGAGCAAGACCTGAAGCAGGCGGCCGGCGTCGGCTCGAACGGTCGGCATGCCCTCCGGCGCCGGTTCCACAAGGAGTTCGACATGTCCCTGTTTCGGGTCGGAGCCTTTGCGAAAATAGTCGATCGCCTCGCGGAGCAAGGGTTCGAGTTCCAGGGGGCGCAGCACGGGAGGACCGCCCCGAACGGTCGCCATCAGATGTTCGAGACGAACTTGCAGGAGCTGAACGCTTCGGATGATCGGGTCGGCGAATCGAATGGCCGGGTCGTCTGCCTGCAATTGCATCCGCATGAGTTCGGCGTTGCCTCGAATCACGCCAAGCGGCCCCCGAATCTCATGTACGATTCCAGCCAGAAGCCGCCCGATCTGGGCCATTTGCTCGTTGAGCAGGGAGGTATTGGCCATCTGCCGGTAACGGCAGAGGCGGCGCACCCGGGCCAGAATCACCTCAGGAGCGGCATCCTTGGCGACGTAGTCGTCAGCCCCTGCTTCAAGTCCGGCAAGGACATCAGCCTCGTGATCTCGAACTGTGAGCATCAAGACCGGGATGCCGCTGATCATCGGGTCGGCCCGGAGTGCCCGGCAGACGCGATGCCCGTCAATATCCGGCAGGTTGATGTCGAGGATCACCGCATGGGGCCGGATCGTTTGTGCCGCGGCGAGGGCCTGACTGCCCGTTTCGACTTCATAGACGCGAAAGTCGGCCCGCCGCAGAAGGGTCCGGAAATACGCTCGGTCCGTCGGGCTGTCGTCGACGATCAGTACGTCGCTCATTCCATTGCGTCCGCGAGCCGGTCTTCAAACCCAAGCCATCGGGAGAACTGCTGGAACCCGTCGTTCTGGACTTCCTGAAACCACTGCGTCACCGGCTTGATGCGCGGTGTCGAGAATCCGGAGCAACGAACCGAATCGGCACCCTCAGGGCCAGAGTCTCCCGTCCGGAGCGATCATTCCCATCATGGCATAGCGGCCACTTACGATCAATCGTCCGTCCGAGACGGTTCTTGGCATTGAGGTTGCAGCCCTCCGTCGGGATGACTAGCCTACTGACGAGCTAGCCTGGCCAAACTCCGAGGACGACGGATCGTTACGGACCCTACTAAACCTTGAAGAAATCATGAGCACGACGACCCATCCGAACTCTCCCTCCGTTTCGACACCGACCTTGCACACGTCCGATATTGAGCAACTGATTGATGCCAGGCACTGGGATCCCTTCGGAGTGCTTGGCCCTCATGTCATCGACGTCAATGGGCGGACCCATCTGGCCATTCGAGCCTTGCTTCCCGATGCGGCCCGCGCCTGGGTAGTCGATTTGACCGGAGGAGAACCCGGCACTCCGATTGCCATGAATCGGTTGCACCCGGAAGGGCTCTTCGAGCTGGTCATTCCGGATCGATCCTCGGTAATCCCATATCGGCTGGCGATCGAAAACGGCGAGGGGCATCGCTGGCAACTGGTCGACCCGTATCGTTTCGGGCAGGTGCTCTCAGATTTCGATATTTATCTGCTCGGTGAAGGGAACCATTTGCGTTCCTACGAGAAGCTCGGAGCGCACGTTCGAGAAATCGATGGCATCCGAGGGGTTCACTTTGCCGTCTGGGCTCCCAATGCCCAGCGAGTCAGTGTGGTCGGAAACTTCAACCACTGGGACGGCCGTCGCCACCCGATGCGCAACCTCGGACCGACGGGGCTCTGGGAAATGTTTATCCCGGACCTCCAGCCCGGAGAGGTCTACAAGTACGAGATCAAGAGCCGATACAACAATTACCTTGTTGCAAAGGCTGACCCCTACGGTTTTTATGCCGAACGCCGACCCCAGACCGCCTCGATAGTCTGGGATGTCGACCACTTCCGCTGGAACGACGCCGAGTGGATGGGGCAGAGGACCCAGAAGCAAGGGCTCGATGCGCCCATCTCGGTCTACGAGGTTCACCTCGGCTCGTGGAAGCGCCGGGCTGAACAGAACGGCGAGTATCTCTCATATAAGGAGTTAGCGGAGCAACTCGCTCAATACGTCACCGAGATGGGGTTCACGCACGTCGAGCTACTGCCGATCAACGAACACCCGTTTGACGGGTCCTGGGGCTATCAACCGGTCGGACTGTACGCGCCCACCTCCCGGTTCGGCTCTCCCGATGACTTTGCCCTGTTCGTTGACACGATGCACCGCCACGGGATTGGCGTGATCATCGATTGGGTGCCAGCCCACTTCCCCAGAGACCTGCACGGCCTGGGCTATTTCGACGGCACGCACCTGTACGAGCACGAAGATCCGAGGCTGGGGGAGCACCGCGACTGGGGGACGAAGATCTACAATTTCGGACGCTCCGAGGTCCGGAATTACCTGCTCGCAAATGCCCTCTTCTGGCTGGATAAGTATCACATCGACGGCCTTCGAGTCGATGCGGTCGCGTCGATGCTCTATCTCGACTACAGCCGAAACCCCGGCGAGTGGGTTCCCAACGCGTTCGGTGGCAACGAGAACCTCGAAGCGATCGATTTCCTCAAGAAGTTCAACGAGGCGGCCCACGCTCAGTTTCCCGGGGTTCTGACCATCGCCGAGGAGTCGACCGCGTTTCCGGGAGTCTCCCGTCCGACGTACGTCGGCGGACTCGGGTTCAGCCTCAAGTGGAACATGGGCTGGATGAATGACACGCTTCGATATATTTCCAAAGACCCCGTCTATCGCAAGTACGAACATGGCGTGCTGACGTTTAGTCTCGTATATGCGTTCAGCGAGAATTTTATGCTTCCGCTTTCGCACGACGAGGTTGTGCACGGGAAGCGATCGTTGCTCGACAAGATGCCCGGTGATCTGTGGCAAAAGGTGGCCAACCTCCGGCTCTTGCTCTCCTATCAGTGGACGCATCCTGGCAAGAAACTCCTCTTTATGGGAGGAGAGTTTGGCCAGTGGCGCGAGTGGAACGAGTCGGAAAGTCTCGACTGGCACCTGCTCCAGTGGGCCGACCATCAAGGACTCCAGCGGATGGTCGCTGACCTGAACCGCATTTATCAGTCCGAGGGAGCCCTGCACGAAATTGACTTTGATTGGCAAGGGTTTGACTGGCTGGAATTGCACGACTGGGAAAACAGCGTTCTGGCCTTCCTTCGGAAAGGGAAACAGCCCAGCGACGAACTGGTTGTTGTGTGCAACTTCACCCCTTGTCTGCGGGAGAACTACCGGATTGGCGTTCCGCGCGGTGGTGGCTATCGCGAGGTCTTTAACTCGGATTCGTCCCTCTACGGGGGTTCGAACGCCGGCAATAGCGGGTATCTCGAAGCCATCAATGAACACCACGCCGGCCGCCCGTTCTTCCTGAACCTGACCCTGCCTCCGCTGGCCGTGGTCATTCTCAAGCCCGAGCAGACGGGCTGAGCCGATCTCGCAAACCGTTGTCGACGCTCAACCTGGCGATCGGTTCCCCACGCTTACGATTGGGGAACCGATCGTTTTGTCGTTGGTGATCGAGGTCACTGAGTTCGCTGGCTGACAACCAACCGAAACGACAACGACCCGGCACCTCGTTCGGAGGGTGCCGGGTCGTTCGAAGGGGCTTCTCGAATAATCGGGGGCAAGTTCTCAGGACAGTGGCCTCAATACCCGATTCCTCCCCGATAACCACCACCCATGCCAGGTCCGTACGTGCCCATTTGAGCCGGACCGTACCCAACCGGTGCTCCGTAGCTCATGCCGCTCCCGTATGCTCCCGGCGCTCCGTAGCCCATGCCGCCACGACTATAGCCGCTGGGCATCGCCTGGCCCAGGCCGCGCATCACGCGTGCGGGAGCGTTGATGAACTGGCCCATCATTCCTTGACCCATTCCGTATCCGGTCGGAGCGGGCATGGCCGAGTAAGGGCTGGGTGCCACCCCGTAGGCTCCCTGGTGGCTGGGCATCGGAACGGAGTAGTACCCACCGTGGGAGGTCCCATAGGTGACGGGAGCAGTCGCACAACCGTAGGCCATGGTGGTGGTTGTACGCGTTTTGGCCTTGCGTTTGTGGCAGGCGGACGCAGGGTCGGAACTGAAAAGGACGAGCGCCGTGGCGATCGCGGTGGTCCGGAGGGCAAGAGAAACGGTGCGTCGAGTCGTAATCATGGTGTCGCTCCTTGGCAGGCTCATGAATGGGTCGCGACGGAGAGGCCACCATCGCTTGAAGGTGGTCGCCGTTGCAATCGATGCAGGCTTCCAGGTCTGCGAATTCGATACCGATGACGCGGGTGTTTCTAAGCTCCTGCAGCGTCGAGTCGAGTTGCGGGCCAGTTAGGTCGAACTGGGACCTGGGACTTCAGAGCGCCACTGACTGCGGATTGCTTCGGCAACACTTGCGAGTGCAGGATCGTTCGAGAGTCGTTGCGTGGTGGCGAGGCAGGCATGGCGGATCGTTTTGGGATCACGACCGCCAAAGGCCTTGCCGATCTCGGCATAACTGGACCCGGTCAGTTCTCGGGAAAGCAGAATCGCCAGGTGCCTTGCCTCGACCAGAGTGGCTCGTCGGCTGGCTGATCGAAGGTCTCGCGGTCGAAGCCCGAAGGACCGGGCGACGACCGGAATGATCTGGGCGATCGAGACGGCCGAGGTCGCCGAACGGTCGTCATGGATCAAGGCATGAACGAGTTCCAGATCGATGGGACGACGTTCCACGCGAGCCATCAGTGAAATGCGGGCAAGCCAGCCGTCGATCAGCCGGTAACCCTCTGCAGCCTCGGCCAGCGCATCGAGGGCCTCGGCGGTTCCGGTCAGTCCGAGCTGGCGTGCCCGATCGAGCAGATAGCGGCGTCGGGTCGCGGGTCCGGGAAGTTCCAGCCGCACGATGAGGCCCACTCGGAGCCGATCGGCCAGGCGGCGAGGCCATCCGGCCCAGCGTCCCGGATCGTTCCGAACGGAGACCGCAACCGAGGCCCCGGCGGCATCGAGCGCATCGAGGGTCGGTTCGAGTTCCGCCAGTGCGAGCGGAGAACGAGCCATTCCGTGCAGATCGTCGATCGCGAGCAAATCGACATCCCGAAAGGTCCGACGTAATTCGGCCCAGTCTGCCGGAGTCTCTCGATCCGCAGCCCAATGGCACGCATCGGCAAAGCCCTCGGCCGTGATGAGGGAGACGGAGGCCTCAGGCCTTCGAGCGATGCGATCGGCAATCAACTCCTCAAGCAATCGGGTTTTTCCCGATCCCGAGGGGCCGATGAGTACCAAGGGCGAAGCGTCGTTCACCCCTCGCGCAAGTTCCCGAACCGCGGCCTGAGCCAGTTCGTTTTCCGGGCCGACCAGGTAGCCGTCCCAGGGCCCCGATCGAGGGGAATCGAATGCCGAGCGATCGAGGTTGTCGAGAGGGGGCGGCGACTTTTTCATCCGTCCGGCCTCGAACCGCTCAGGATCGCTCACGAAGGGCGCGATTGATGTCTCGCTTGGTTTCCCGAGATTTGATCGCCTCGCGCTTGTCGTGCAGCTTGCGCCCGCGGGCAATGGCGATCTCAACCTTGGCGATGCCGTTCTTGAAATAGAGTTGCAACGGGACGATGGTCAGCCCTTTTTCGCTGGCCTTGGCCTTCAGGCGGTCGATTTCCCGACGGTGAAGGAGAAGCTTCCGGGGACGCTTGGGGACATGGTTCATGCGGTTGGCTTCGACGTATTCGGGGATGTCAACGCCGTAGAGCCATGCCTCGCCCCGATCGAGCGCGGCGTAGGATTCCTCCAGGCTTGCCTTGCCGTTGCGGAGGCTTTTGACTTCCGTTCCTTTCAAGACAATCCCCGCCTCAACCTTTTCCAGGAGGTCGAACTCATACCGGGCGCGACGGTTCCGGGCGACGACCTGGATGCCGTCTGCCTTGGCGTCTTTTGTCTTGCCGCCGCCCTTCTTCGCCATCGAAGCGTCCTTCTCATCGAGCGTCCGGAAAGCCCGAACCAAAGCAATCGAGTGTGATCGAATTGTAAAGGCCCTGTCCGAGTTCGGGCAAGGTGCGTCGGGCCTTACGCGCCGAATCCGGCCCGAGATGCCTCACAAGCGGCCCGGATCTCAGAGGCGATTTCCTCCGGGCGTCCAACCTCGGGGCGTAGCAGGGGGAGTGGCCGACCGTTCCTGGCCAGATCCGCTACGGAACGGTCATCATTGATCGAGACCACAAACGTCGGAGTGGGAGCGTCACGGACCATCCTGAGGACCGAATCCAGGCGATCGACGAACCCGCCATTCGGACCATCCTCGAACCCGATTCTGGCAGCGAGTTCTGATTGAAGCCATTTCCGGAGCGCGCTGACCTCCCTTTCGAGATCAAACGATGAGACGAGCCAGGAGTCACGCGACGAACGCTTCATTTGATCGGCTGCGGCGATCAACGCATTGGTCGACTCAGCAATTCCATCAAGAAGCTGAATCGGTGAGCTATCTGCCTGGTGGTTGGGATGAAGGCTGAACTCCGGAATGAATTCGGCGCCCGGAAGCTGGTCGAGCAGGTTCAGCGCGACGTCAAGGCCCAGCCCAGGGGCAGAGATTCGATCGATTGCCACGTAACTCGGCCGTCGATCCAAATTGGCGAGCAACTCACGAACCGATCGGCGGGTGACGGGATCGACCGCCTCTGCTCCAACCTCGGCCAGGGGTGAGAGCACGAATCGTCGAACGGCGAACCGCGGATGCGGAACGATCAGTTCAGGAGTTTCAATGATCTGATCACCAAAGAGGATCAGATCCAGGTCGAGAGTGCGGGCATCCCACCGGACCTCGCGAACCCTCCCCGCGTGGTGCTCGACCTCGATCAAGAGACGGTGGAGGGCGAACGGGTCGAGCGTGGTTTCCAGCGCCGCGGCGGCGTTAAGGAAGGCCCCCTGGCCGCCGGGGCCGCCGACGGGGGGTGTCTCGAGATACCGGCTGACCCCCCGAATCACGACCTCACGAGATTGAGCAAGTTCGGCGATTGCTTGGTCGAGGATCTCCGATCGATGGCCGAGGTTGCTGCCGAGGGCGATCGAGGCCAGGGTGGTGCCCATCGTGATCGCCCCGACCCGGTTCAGAAGGAAAGTTTGCTGATGCGAGCGACCGCTTCTTCGAGACGAGGCGAGTCGACGGTCAGCGCCATCCGGAAGAAGCCGTTGCCGGCATCACCGAAGCCCAGACCCGGAGTGGTGACGAGATCGGCTTGTTCGAGCAACTTGGAGCAGGTGCTCGTCGAGTCGTACCCGGCGGGGCAGGGGATCCAGACGTAGAAGGTCGCGGCCGGGGTCGGCACGTTCCAGCCGAGGTTTTTCAGGCCGGAGACCAGCACGTCCCGCCGCTCCTTGTAGAGGGCTCGGATCGGCGGCGTGATCGTTTCGTAATGGTCGAGCGCCGTGACGGCGGCCATCTGCACGGCGGTGAAGATGCCCGAGTCGCTATTGGCTTTCACCTGTCCGAGGGCCGAGACGAGCGGGGCACCGCCGACGGCGAATCCGACTCGCCAGCCTGTCATGTTGAAGGTTTTCGAGAGGCTGTGGAACTCGACGGCCACTTCTTTCGCGCCGGGAACCTGAAGGATGCTCGGCGGGGGTTCGTCGAAGTAGACCTCGGAGTAGGCAGCGTCCTGGGCGACGACGAACCCGTGCTCGCGGGCGAGGGCGACGACCTTCTCGAAGAAGGGGAGATCGGCCGATCCGGCGGTTGGGTTGTTCGGGTAGTTGAGGAACATCAGCCGGGCTCGCTTCCAGACGTCGGCCGGCACGGCGTCGAGGTCGGGGCGGAAGCCGAGGCCCGGCTCCAGCGGCATGATGAACGGCTCACCGCCGGCGAATTGGACGGCGGAGCGGTACACGGGGTAGCGAGGGTCAGGAACTAGCCCTACATCCCCAGGGTTAATCACCGCAAGGGGGAAGTGGGCCAGAGCTTCCTTCGAGCCGATTGTCGGCAGGATCTCGGTTTCGGGGTCGAGATTGACACCGTAGCGGCGGGAGAAGAACGAGGCGATCGAGCGTCGCAGTTCGGGAGACCCTTGATCGAGCGCGTACTGGTGAAAGCTCGGATTCTCGACGTGTTGCTGGAGGCTGCGGACGATCGGTTCGGGAGTTGGCTTGTCCGGATCGCCGACGCCCAGGTTGATCACATCGCGGCCGGCGGCGATGGCGGCTTTCTTCTTCTTGTCGATTTCGGCGAACAGGTAGGGGGGGAGCTGGCGGAGCCGCTCGGACTTGACGAAGGTTTCTGGCATCGTGATCTTCCGAGGAAGGCGTTCGAGGGGCGGCAACGCACCGCGAACAGTTTGCGAGGAGTCGAGCAGGGAGGAATTGAAGCGATCAGGACGCCATCGCTTCTTCGGGAATATTCTCGTTGCTGTAGATATTTTGAACGTCGTCGTTGTCGTCGAGCAGGTCGCGGAGCTTGAGCATCTTCTTCCCGTTCTCGACATCGAGATCGACCGTGGTTTGAGGCAGATAGCTGGTCTCTGCGCTCTCGGTGGGAATCTCGTGGTCTTCGAGCGCTTTACGGACGTCGTCGAAGGCCTTGGGATCGCTGGTGACGACATAGTAGTCGCCATCGCGTTTCAGGTCATCGGCCCCGGCTTCCAGGACGATCTCCATGAGCCGATCTTCTTCGACCTTTGCGGCCTCGACCAGAAACAGCCCCTTGTAATCGAACAGATAGCTGACGCAGCCGGTCGAGCCGAGGTTCCCGCCGCAGATGTCGAAGGCGCGACGGACCTCGCCGGCGGTGCGGTTTCGGTTGTCGGTCAGGATTTCACAAAGGACGGCGACTCCACCGGGGCCGTAGCCTTCGTAAATCACCTCCTCGTAGCTCTCGGCACCGAGTTCGCCGGTGGCCTTCTTGATTGACCGTTCGATGTTGTCTTTTGGACAACTGACGCCCTTGGCCTTGTCGATCGCATAGCGAAGGCGGAGGTTCGTGACCGGATCGGGGCCACCGGTGCGGGCGGCCACGTAGATGGCGCGGCAGAGCTTGCTAAAGAGCTTGCCACGCTTGGCGTCGACGGCGTTCTTGCGGGCTGCGACGTTTGCGGCGTGGGAGTGACCAGCCATCTGGGTATGAGACTCCAGGATCGGGCGAACCACCGAGAACGCGAGAGCAAGGATTGAGCTGAATCGGGCGAATCGACCGGCCGATCGCCAGAAGGCTCAGGCTTGCAACGCAACGGGAGGTGGATCGTCAAAGGTTCGGGAAGCTTGAGGACCACTCAGGGGTTGATCGTGTCGGTGTTGGCGTCGGAGGGGGGAGGTGGGTCGTCGTCTCCGAGGGCCTGGAGCTTTTCTCGGATCGACTCGAGCGTCGGGTCGGGAGGGTCGGCATCTTCCGCCAGGGATTCGGCTCGTTTCCAGGCATCGCGGGCTTCGTTGCGACGATCGAGCACGAAGTACACATCGCCCAGATGGTCGAGATTTACGGCGGAAGCTCTCAGGCGAACCGCCTCCTCCAGGTGGGTCAGTGCATCTTCTGGACGCCCGAGCTTGTAGAGGACCCATCCCAGACTATCGAGGTAAGCGCTGTTGGAGGGGTCGGCGTCAACTGCCTTGCGGATGAGTTCCTCGGCTCGATCCAGGTTGATTCCCCGTTCGGCCCAGAGGTAGCCAAGATCGTTGTTTAACCAGGGGTCATCCGGCTGTTCTTCGAGCAGTTGCAGGAGGATCCGCTCCCCCTCCTCGAATCGGTCAGCCGAAGCGAGGGCGTTTGCCGTCCAGATTTTGGACAGGCGAATGGCCTCGGGATTGCCGGCAAATCGCTCGGGAATGCCTTGATAGAGATCCAGGGCTTCCTCGAATCGTTTCAGGCGTTGCAAGGCGTATCCCACGAGCTGAATCATGGGGAGATCGTTCGGCTGGCGATCGAGGATCTTCCGGCCGCTTTCGAGCGCTTCCTCGATCTGGCCCGCGTCGAACTGCAATTCGGCCATGCGGGCAAGGAGTTGGGGTTGTTCCTGAAGTTCGGGATAGCGCTTGAGAAGTTGCTCGAACGTCTCAACGGCTTCTCCCGGTTGTCCGGCGGCCACCAGCGAATCGGCCAGTTCCAGATGGTTCTGCGGAGACGGATCCTGTTCGAGACTCAGGCGATCGAGTTCGACTCGCTGGTCGAGCTGGTCGGATCGGGACGCGATTTCCGAGAGCAGCTCGATCCCCACCTTCCCGAGACGAGGGGGATCTTCGTTCAACAAGGCAATCCCGGCGTCGAGGATCTCTCCTGCCAGTTCCGGATCGGTTCCGATCAAGCGGAGTTGGGTTTCGATCGCCAGACGGCCACTCCGCTGAGTGCTGGCGGTTTCGAAGAGGAGGATCAGTTCTTCAAGTTTCCCTTGCTCTCGAAGCGATTGAGCCAGCGTGGCCAATCCCTCCGGGTCGGGCTGATCGCTGATGAGGTTCTGATAAAGGCGTTGGGCTTCATCGCGGCGACCCTCGGCCTCGTACCGTTCGGCAAGCGCATACCGAAGTAGGAAGTTGGACGGATCAACCTTCGACGCTTGCTCAAGCCTGGGGATGATTTCGTCGGTTCGATTCAGAACGGTCAGCACCTGAATGAGCACATCGAACGTCACCCGTCCCGGTGGCCGATCCTTGACGATCGGTTCGAGCAACGAGAGTGCTTCCTCGGGCCGATTCGCTCGGAGCAATGCTTGCGCCAGGTACAAGGGGGTCTGCTGGCTGTCCGGGTCATACACCAGGCTGCGACGAAGGGCGACGATGGCCAGATCGAAACGGCCCGCGTTGAAGAAGGTCTCCCCAAAGCGACGGTAGGCATCAGCCTCGACTTCCCCGAAGACGTCCTGAACCTGGGCTGGGGTCAGTCGAGTCGCCTCTCGGGCGTCAAGCAACTGCACAAGCTGAGCGAAGGGTTCGACGGCCTGATCGAACCGCTGCGCATCGGCATACAGACGACCGAGTTCGTGCAAGACCACAAGCCGAGCCTGGCAAAAGTCTGGAAGCTCGGGATTCTCAAGCACGGATCGGAGGAGTTGCTCGGCCGCTTCGTCGTTATTTGACGTTCGGTAGTGGCGGACAAGCCGTCGAATCGTTTCTGCGTCTTCCGGCTCGGCCTCGAGTGCGGCCAGACCGGTTTCGAGCCCTTTTTGGATGCGGTCTTCACCACCAAGTCCGAAATAGAGCCGACTCAACCGTCTGAGAATCGCGACAGAGTCGGGTTCCAGTTGCCGGGCCTTCTCAAGCAGCTCAACTGCATCCGTCCATTCGCGACGAGCTTCGAGGGCTCGTCCCGCAGCATAAAGCCGCAGGGTGTCAAACCGTTCGATATCCTCGGCCGTCCGGGGGGAACGGGGAATAAAGAGATCCGGTTGATCAATCAGTGGATGCGATTGCCCACCACCGACGGCTTCAATCCCAACGGACGTCTCATCCCCTTCCTGAATTCCAGGGGGCAACGAGAATCCCATGAGGACGACGATCAACGCATGGACGCAGTGGGAACCGATCATGATCCTTGGTGATCCTCCACTGATCCCGGTCCCTTGAAGTCACCAACTTCGGAGACCGTTGAACCTGGGTCGGACACTGCATCACAGAACTCATTGCCGGCGCGATCGAGCCGCTGGCTCGATTGCCAGATGATTGTTGTTATCGTAGCACGACCACTCACGCCCTGCCAAGTCCGCGCGCTTCCTGATGAGCGACTCTCGTTTCTGCAGTCGCCTCATCGTGGCGACAAGACCTCGGGGTACTCGAACTCCCGGTGTCCCGACCAGCAAGACGCCGTGTCGTTCTTCGAAGGCGGCAACCACCTCCGGACTCGCCACCCGGCTTGAGACGAACTCCGTACGGCTCTGAGAATTGATCCGCGTGCCCATGCGTGGCGAGCTGTCGAAGCGCTGCATGAATGACGGAGCCATTCATCGATGTCGCCTGAAGCGATTGGGGAATTCTGCGAGGACGAGTCTTGAAGTCCTGAACAAACCGGCCAGCCTTCTTGGAGTTAATGACGAGGCGGAGGGTCAAATCGCCCTCGCAGTGCCTTCGCGTCACTCCAGAGTGATCGGAGCTCGTCTCGGTCGCCACGTTGAAGGGCATCTTTGAAGCGATCGAGCGTTTCTTGAAAGTCCTCAAGGGCCGATCGAAGATGTTCTGGATTCTCAAGAAAAATCGCGACCCAGAGGTCTGGGTCCGATGCGGCCACCCGAGTTCCGTCTCGATAGGCCCCTGCTGCCAGTGACAAATGCTCAGCCGGGATACTTAGCGCCAACGCCGCGGCAACGACATGAGGAAGGTGACTGGTCCGGGCCAGGGCTTCGTCGTGGGCATCGGGGTCGAGAGTGACGGTTCGACAACCGATTGCCGACCAGAACGATTCGGCCCGGCTGAACCGGTCCGAAGGCGTTCGATTCGTGGGAGTTAAGGCGCAGACCCGTCCGTCGAGCAAGTCGGCTCGCGACGCGGCGGCCCCTCGACGCTCCGAGCCCGCAAGGGGATGGGCTCCGACAAACACACGACGTGCTCGATCATCGCGCTCGACGGCATCGACAATCCGACGCTTGGTACTGCCGGCGTCCGTAATCAGAACCTCGGGACGACTTGCGGCCGCAAGTCGTCGGACATCGTCCGCAATCCGGTCGGTCGGCGTGCAAACCACGACGATGTCAGCCTGATCGACAGCGTCATGAAGTTCGGTCGTCCCTTCGTCAATCGTTCCCAGCCGTTTTGCCTCGTCGAGCCGTTCTGTGTCACGGCCCAGACCGATCACCCGATCCGCCAGGCCTCGGCTCTTGAGGGCCAGTCCGATTGATCCCCCAATCAGACCGACTCCGACAATCGTCACCGTCCCGAACTGTCCCAATCTGACCTCCTGAGACTCACTGGCTGATCTTGCCTGTACCGACCTCACCACAACGAACCCATTCGGAACACTCCTCTGATCGTCCTCTTGAGTGCGCCTTCTCCTCGATCGAGGAATCGGGTCATCATTGACCCAAAATCGATACGAACCGCACAACAATCCCCCGATCCAGGGAGAACTGTCAGAACCTTCCACTTCAATCGTACCAGGGTCTTGCTGCCGGAAGGATGATACCCTAGAATTCTGATCCTTGAAGGCGCCGTAGCCAAGTGGTAAGGCAGCGGATTGCAAATCCGTTATTCCCCGGTTCGAATCCGGGCGGCGCCTCTTTGAATAGATCTTGAGATTGTTGGCGAGAGGACCCGAGGTGATTCGTTCACCTCGGGTTTTTTACATGGTGGGAACAGCCTGAGAAGGTTCTGAAATCGAATCGTGAGGCAGAGGAAAGGGGAGGCACGGTTTCAGCGAGAAACAGAGAACTCCCCTTGTAATTAAGTCAGGAGTGGAATCAGGTTAGGTGCCGGTCGATTTCGGGGAGCAGGCGGGCGAAGTCGAGATGCTCCGGGCAGGCAGCCTGGGCGGCGGAGAGGTCGGCGTGGGACCAGTCTCGGGCCTCCGCAGAGAGGCGGGCGTACTGGCGGCGAGCCTCAGTGCGATCGCCCAGGTTCCGGGAATAGGTAAGGAAGCGGGTGAGATCGCCGAGGGCGGCACGAGTGCCGGCGGCAAGAGAGCATCGGCCGTCGCAGTTCGCGCAGAGGGTCGGGCCATGAGCGAGGGTGGCGTCTCGTAATCGGTTGAGGTCGGCAGTTTCCAGGGGTTCGAAACGCTGGGCGGCATCAACGTTTTCGCGAATTTGTTCGGTATTCCGCATGGAACAGCAAACACTGCTGATCCGTTCGTCACTCCAGATGGCATGAAGAAGTCCCTGGAACGGGGTGAGGTTGCGCTCCTTGAGGGTCGGGACGCGCTCAACAACGTCATCCAGGATGTTACCTTGCGGAGCATCACCGAAGAACTGGCCGGCGATCTGCTTCATGGAGATCAGGCCGATTCCTTGCTCCCAGCAGGCGTCGATCGCGCGGTTGAGTGGGGCATCCTTGTCGAGCCAGGGACGGTACTGCAACATGATGGCATCGACATGCCCCGCCTTGGCGGCTGCCTGGAGAATCTGCGGACGGTCCTTGTGGTGAGTGGAAAAGCCGACAAATCGCGCTTTCCCAGACTTTCGGATCGTTTCGGCGGTTTCTTTAAACTCCTGGCTTGAAACCATGTTGATGGCGTCGTCGAGCGAGTGATCATCTCCCAGTCCATGGATAAAGAAGAGATCGATGAAGTCGGTTCCGAGCGCCTCCAACCGGCGGTCGAGCTGCTCAATCAGATCTTTCGGAGTACGTGGCGTGTCCTTGGTGACGAGGAAAATCTGCTTGCGCACTTCAGGGGCTTGTTCGAACCATCGTCTCAGGTTGCCTTCTGTTCCATAAACACGAGCCGTGTCGAACATGCGGATGCCGCTGGCAAAGGCGAAGCGTAAGAGTCGGTCGTAGCTCGGTCCTCGAATGGCTCCTTGATTGAGCATGGTGACCTCGACCCCTGTCTTTCCGAGCGGGCGTCGAGGGAACGCTGCCTCTGCGGGGGGAGCGACCTCCTGCGATCGAGTTCCCGAGGCGGCGCCCACAACCGCGGCGGATGCGAATGCACCTGCCTGGAGAAATTGACGACGGTCGGTCGATTGAGTCGAGTCGTGGTCCATCGGATGATCATCCTAACGTGTATGAGAACAAAGATCAGAAACGCCGACACTCGGTGAGACAGGCTTCGGATCAGGCGGATCGATCGTCCAGGGAGACCACTGGGCGTTCCTGGGGACCGACGTACACGCTCAAGGGTCGAACAATCCGATTCCCCGGGAGTTGTTCCATGACATGGGCACACCAGCCGGTCACGCGGGCCATCGCAAAGATGGGTGTAAACATCGGAATGTCGAAACCGAGGAGTGCGTAGGTCGGTCCGGCCGGAAAATCGAGATTCGCGGGTATGCCTTTCTGATCGCGAACGGTTTGCTCGACGATCTCGGAGATGGCGATCCATCGCGAATCGCCCGTGGCCTGAGCAACACGATCGCGGTAGGTCTTCATGGTGGGAACGCGAGAGTCACCCAGGCGGTAAACGCGGTGGCCAAACCCCATGATTTTGCGACGATCTGCGAGCGCCTTGAGAACCCAGTCGCGTGCCCGGTCCGGAGTCTCAATCTCGGTGAGCATCTCCATCACGGCCTCATTGGCTCCACCGTGCAGCGGACCCTTGAGTGATCCGATGGCGGCAGTAATCGCCGAGCCGAGATCGGACAATGATGAGGCCACAACCCGAGCGGTGAAGGTCGACGCGTTGAAGCCGTGCTCGGCATAAAGGGTCAAGGAGGCGTCGAACGCCTTCACCAGGTCCGCACTCGGAACCTGCTCGAAGCACATCCAGAAGAAATTCTCGGCCGCGGGCAGTTCCGGGTGGGGAGGGATTGGGGTTTTCCCCTGCCGGATGCGGTAATCGGTCGCGACGATCGTGGGCAACTTTGCAACAAACAGATTGGATTTTCGAAGCAAACCTGCGTGATCTTCGGGACCCGAGAACGGGTCGGACATGCTCAGAAAACTCACGGCGGTTCGCAACGAGTCCATCGGGTGATGGCCCACCGGAGCTGCTTGCAAGACCGCGAGTGTTCCGTCGTCAATCGCTCGGTTCTGACGTTCGAAGTCGGTGAACACCTTGAGATTCGTTTGGTCAGGAAGTTCGCCATGCAGGAGCAGGTATGCGACCTCCTCGAAACGGCAGTGCTCGGCGAGTGCCGCAACCGGATAACCCCGATAAAGCAGGGTTTGTCGTTCGGGAATCACCTCCGAGATCGCTGTCTCGTCAAAGATGACTCCTTCGAGTCCCTTCTTTGCTCGGAACGGATCGACGTTCATATCATCTCCGGAAAAGCAGCCCACCTGTTCATTCCTGAGGGGATGCAAAATTGAAGAGATCACGATCAAAGGTCGCGTACGATTCGTAGTCGAGCAGGTCGTAAAGATCGTTGCGAGGTTGCATCATATCAAAAAGTTCGCGTTGGGTTCCGTGCTCAGCGATTGTACGAAGCCCTGATTCGACCGCAAACATTGCCAGACGGAGCGCGGTCACCGGATACAGCACAATATTGTAGCCAAGTTCGCCAAGGGTTTCTGTATCAAGAAGTTCCGATTTTCCGAATTCGGTCATGTTTGCGATTAGGGGAGCGCTGATTGCGCTGCGGAACTGCTCGAATTCCTTACGATCCCGCAATGCTTCTGGGAAAATGGCATCGGCTCCGGCGTCGAGATAGCGTCGGGCTCGGTCGATAGCACCGTCGATCCCCTCCGAGGCTCGGGAGTCGGTGCGAGCGATCAAGAGAAAATTGGGGTCGCGACGAGCCTCGGCGGCGGCTCGAATTTTTTGGACCATCTCCTCGGGAGTCACGAGTTGTTTGTGGTCAAGGTGACCGCAACGCTTCGGGTTGCGTTGATCCTCGAGATGGCAACCGCACAGCCCAAGATCCTCCAGCACCTGAATGGTTCGTGCGGCGTTAAGAGGTTCGCCGAAACCGGTGTCGATATCCACGATTGCCGGAAGATTCGTAATCCGAGCGATGGCATGGCTGCGAGAGGAAACCTCACTCAGGGTCGTCAGACCGATATCCGGTAATCCGAGATCGGCCGCGAGCACTGCGCCGGATAGATAGATCCCTTCGAAGCCAAGGCGCTCGATCATCAGGGCGACCAGTGGCGAGAAGGCTCCCGGAAACCGAAGAAGATCGCCTCGGGAGAGTGCTTGCCTGAGCGTCTGCCGTTTCTGAGACGGTGTCTGATGGGCGTGAAGCATCAGAAGATCCCCTTGGCTGAGGTGCCGGGGGGCCCGAGGCGGTCGGCGGGCACCTCGACCGAGAGACGATCAAGATCACCAGGGGCGAGATCTCCGAGTTCGAAACAGACACGAAGAAATCGTTCGGATTCGTCCGAATCAACAATTGCCTGGGTGAGACGTCGGAACTTGTCCAGATAGCCGTCACGAGCGAAGGGCCGAAGTCCCCGCGAGTGAGCGTGGGCGACTTCCAGTTGCTCGGTGATGACCTCACCATCCTTCATCCGAATCTCGACCCGTCCTCCGAACGCCTTACGATCTGGGTCGGGATCATGGTATCGAGCCGTCCAGAATGGATCTTCCACGGTCTCAATTTTCCGCCAGAGCCGGACGGTTTCGGGCCGGGAGGCACGCTCAGGTCGATAACTCTCCACGTGATGCCATCGGCCATCCTCGAGCGCAACCGCGAAGATGTACATGACGCTGTGGTCGAGCGTCTCTCGTGACGCTGAGGGATCGAACTTCTGAGGATCTCCTGAGCCGGTCCCTATGACGTAGTGGGTATGATGGCTTGTGTAGATCCGAATCGAATCAATGGCTTCGAGGTCGGGAATGCGATCCCTCAGATCAAAGGCAAGATCGATCAGGGCCTGAGCTTGATACTCGGCCGAATGTTCTTTGGTGTAGGTTTCCAGGATGGCGCGGCGAGGTTCGTCATCGTCGGGAAGATGAACGAGATAAGCGGCGTCCGGGCCGTTCAGAAATCGGGCAATAACACTATCTTCACCTTCGTAAATCGGCGATGGACTGGTTTCCCCTCTCATGCATCGATCGACCGCCTCGATCGCGAGCTTCCCGGCGTGAGCGGGAGCGTACGCCTTCCAGGAGGAAATCTCCCCTTTCCGAGACTGCCGAGAGGTCACGCAGACGTGAACGACTTGCTGGATGGCCTGGTAGATCACCTCGCAATCGAGGCCGAGCATCGCACCGATTCCGGCAACCTGCGCCGGCCCGAGATGGGCGATGTGGTCCACCTTATGCTCGTGGAGACAAATCGCCTTCACCAGGGCAACGTGAACCTCATAACTCGCCACGATGCCTCGGAGCAGATCGGCCCCCGATCGGTCGCATTGCTGCGCCACGGCAAGAAGTGGAGGGATTGAGTCGGCGGGGTGTGCGTAGTCGGCCGCGAGAAATGTGTCGTGCATGTCCAGTTCGCGGACGGCGGTGCCGTTGGCCCAGGCGGCCCACTCGGCATGGTAGCGGGCATTTCGGGGAAGCCCAAAGACGGTCGCACCCAGGGGGCGAGGGTGGGCGATCGCTTGCTGTCGAGCAGTGATGACGGGTTTCCGAGCCAGGGCCGCACAGGCAACCCCGGCATTGTCGATCAGGCGATTGATCACCATATCCACCACGTCCGGATCGGGTGGAGGAGTGTTGGCCGCGACCCGAGCGAGGTTCCAGGCAAGTTGCTCTGAACGGTCAGGGGTCTGTGCTGAGGGATAAACTCGAACTCGAATCGCTTGCATGAGTTTCTGTCACTTCGAGAGAGTGCCAGCCCCGATTCCTCCTGAGTCGGTTCGGAGCGTCTGTCGAACGGCAAGGCATTGCTGTCATCATAAGTGAGTCCTCACCGACCCGATAGAGGCCGGTCTCGGGAGGCTAAGCCAGACCAAGAACGCCGAGCTTCGCTCAAACTTCATGAGCCCGGAGCGATAAGTTGCGGTATCCTTGTCCCTGCTCGCGGAACGAGGCCGGAGCCAACCTGGGAAGTACGCACGTTGGACGACCTTGCATCACGATCGAGGATGCAAACGAACGGTTCCAAGACTCAATCCAATCTCAGAACTCGGGAATCCGCCATGCTCGATTTGAGACACCTCCGGGACGCTGCACGATCCGAAGGCGGCGTGTCGCGTCGGCTTTTCCTGTCTTACGCATCGGCCCTCGCCGCCGTGCCCTTGTTGGGAACTCGAGCCGAGGGACGAGTTTTTCGACGGCCTGCGTTTGATCGTGACCCGTTCAGCTTGGGCGTGGCTTCGGGCGATCCCGAACCGACCGGAGTGGTCCTCTGGACGCGCTTGGCTCCCGATCCATTGACACCGGACGGTGGGATGCCTTCCGACCTCATTGAAGTTCAGTGGGAGGTCGCGACCGACGAGGCCATGCAGCAGGTGGTCCAGCAAGGCACCACCGTGGCCACGCCACAACTCGCCCATTCGGTCCATGTCGAAGTGAACGGGCTTAAGCCCGACCGTTGGTACTGGTACCGCTTCCGGGCGGGTGATGCCGAAAGCTCGATCGGCCGGGCCCGTACAATGCCGGCGCTCATGGACGTGCCCGATCGCTTACGGTTTGCCTTTGCATCATGCCAGCATTATGAGTCGGGGCTCTACACGGCGTATGAGCACATGGCGAACGACGAGCTCGACCTCGTTTTTCACCTTGGTGATTATATCTACGAAGGCGCGGGACGAGATGGTCAGATCCGGAAGCACGAGGGCCCGGAGCTGGAGACGCTGGCGGACTATCGAATCCGTCACGCGCAGTACAAGACAGACCCAATGTTGCAAGCCATGCATCAGGCGTGCCCCTGGGTCGTCACCTGGGATGACCATGAATTTGACAATAACTGTGCTGCCGACATCTCGGAACAACCCGATGTGGATCCCGTCGATTTCCTGCTGAGGCGGGCAAATGCCTACCAGGCGTATTACGAGATGATGCCCCTGCGTCGTCGTTCGTTACCACACGGGCCGGACATGCAGTTGTATCGCACCATCACATTTGGGCGGCTCGCCAATTTCCAGGTACTCGACACGCGCCAGTATCGAACCGACCAACCGAACGACGACCGGCGAAGTCCCTTGAACGAGGAGGCACTCGACCGTCGCAACTCCTTGCTGGGCGATCGTCAGTACGGCTGGCTTCAGGCCTCGCTGCTCGATTCGAGTTCAACCTGGAACGTCCTGGCGCAGCAGGTCATGATGGGCATGGTCGGTTTCCCGACCGACGATGGCCAAATCGTTTACTCCATGGACCAGTGGCCCGGCGCGGCTTCCGAGCGGATGGCCCTGATGCGATTCCTGCAGGATCGCAAGGTTCCCAATCCGGTCGTTCTCACCGGCGATATCCACTCGAACTGGGCCAACGATCTCCGGGTTGATGACCGTGAGCCGGACGCCTCCATTGTGGCGAGTGAGTTCGTGTGCACCTCGATCTCGAGCGGCGGCAACGGGCGAGCGACGATTCCAGATCTGGAAAAGCGGCTTGCCATGAACCCTGGAGTGCAGTTCTTCAACGCCCAGCGCGGCTATGTTCGATGCACCGTGACCCCGGAATCCTGGAAGAGCGATTATCAGGTCGTGGAGGATGTGACCAAGCCTGGTGCCCCGGCGGTCACAAAGGGGTCCTTCGTCATCGAGGCCGGTCGGCCTGGAATTGAGCCAGCCTGATCGCTCACAACGCTCCTGGGGTGTGGCAGTTCGTGCTCGATCAGAACTCCCCGACCAGGATGCGAGGAAACGCGCCCTTGCAAACCCCCGCGGCGTCCTTCCCTGGACGACGGGGGTTTGCTCATTGCCTGAGCGATTACTTCAAGGGGCTGAACTCCGTGGGTACAAGCATCCAACGCTCGACCGAGGCGGCCAGCGGCACCCCGTCGGGTTGGCTCTCCTCTCGGACCTGATTCCAGGCCGGATCACCCCGGAAGGACTCCCACGCATTCAGGGCTCTGGGATAGCTTGGGTGCGCGAGAAAATAGACCAGGGTAGTGGTGGCTCCCTGATCAGCCTCGATCGGCATCGTGTAGAGAATGTTGGTCATCCCATGCTTGGCAAAGAGTCCCATGGTGTGTTCACGAAACCTTTGATTCAGCGCATCGAGTTTGCCAGGACTCGCAACGTAGCGTCTCAGTTCGAAGAGCCGGCGGTCGTCATCGGAAACGTCCGTCTTCGCCCGATCCTCGGGGTTGATTGACGAGACGGCACGACCACCGATCGCGGGGAGAGCAGGGCTGTAGTCGGTCGGACTGAGGTAAACGGTTTCGACGTCCGTGACAACTTCGTTGTGGATGCGTTTCTCGCGCTCGAAGGCATTGATCCATTCGGGATCAGTGGCAAAATTTTTCCAGCAAAGCTCAGCGGCCCTCATGCTTGGAAACCCGACGAGGTAGACGAGGCGATCGTCTCCCTCGTCCGATTCATGCGGCGTCCATGCGCCAATCAGCGTAATGCCATGTTTCTGAAACAAGGGAAGATTGACGCGTTGAAAACGCTCGACCAGGACATCGAGTTTCTCCGGTGCCGTGGTATACGAACGGAGTTGGTAAGTCATCGCAGGATCTTCCGCTCCTCTTGCGGAAGCAAGTCCTAGGGTGATCGTGAGGATCGAGTACGAAGCCAGGAGCATGAGGCGTGTCATCAGCAGCGTCTCCCCAAAGAGTTCTGAACCGCTGACCGTTCTATCCGTCTCGTTGATCGGAGGTCAAGAAGGAGCAAGCTCTGAATACGACGAAAGGAACGGAGAACGCATCGCGGCCCGGCAAGGCGATGCCTTGTCGGGCCACAGCGTCGTAACGCTTGATGGTGTCATCTGTGATGAGTGTTCCGAGAAACACCTTCGGTTTGGACCCTCAACGGGAGGGGTCGAGGCTCCCTTCCGTCTCATCCCGATTCGAAGGGGCAGGCTGAGCACCCGAGGGAATCCCGAGCGCTTCCCAATCCAGGTCGTCAAAGGCGCCCGTGGGATCGCCAGAGAATTGTTCGGTTTCCGACGGAGTTGATCCAGGCAACTGGCCGTTGAATTGCTCCCGCAACGACTGGTGAAGCTCTGCAAACTTCGGATAGAGGTCCTGGCGGTACAGAGCCTTTTCTTCTGGCGTCTCCGCCGCGCCGAACTGGAGGTTGTAGAACCGCATGAAATTCAGGAGGGTCGGCAGCGTAACCTGATCAACATCTGCTGCCTCGTCGATCACCTGCTTGACCTCGGGTTCTTCAAGCATCGCAATCATCGCAGCCTGGGCTTTGAGGTGTCTGAGAGCCTCCGCCGCCTTCGGGCCTTCGAGGTTGGCCTGCTCGATGGTTCGATACATCTCACCGAGGACTGCCCGAGCCTCAGAAAGCAATTCGCTTGGCACGGATTCTCCCTCCGGGATCTCGATGATCCGTTCGACCCTGTCCTCGTAGCGGTCACGGAGGGGGGCCAGGGCTTCAGCGCGGAGCGCAGCTGGCCAACCAGAGCCATCTGAAGTCAGCCGTCGCAGCGAGATGGCTGTTCCTCGGTGCGTGAACATAAAGGGGATTTTTTGGATCGACTTCCCAGGGATCGTCATGCCTTCGGCCGCATCCCGAACGACCGAATCGGGGATCGCCGGGTTGTCGATCTCGTAAAGGATCGTGTTGATCGCGTCGCCGGATTCGATGTCACGCGTGTTGGGGTCGTTTGTCCGACGATCCCTCAATTCCTCTCGGGCTTCCTCAACCCGTTCCTCGCTCTCCTGACGGGCGGCCGCGGCGCGGAGGCGGTGAAGCCGTGCCGATTGATACAGATACTCATTGAGTTCGATGAAGGACTGGGTGCGAACCGCGTCCGCCTGAGCAGACCGAAGATCACCCGCTCCCAGTCCTCGAGCAAAGGCCCCCATCCCCCGGAAGCCACTCCCGACCACCGTCTCGCCGCCCCAGCCGCCCCAGCCGTAGCCGCCGTAGATTCCGCCGGGGGCGATCTGACTGTGCGCCTCCGAAGAGAGTGTGAAGGCGAGCATTGCAACGAGAGGAGTGGCGAGTTGGCAGATCCAGGGACGATCTGAACGCCGGAAACGAAATCGATTCGCCATTTCTGATGTCTCCATGCAGGATCATTCGATGTCCGTGCGTCAGGGTGATCGCAATACGGACCTGAAGTGATCAACGCATCCGCAAGTCGTATGCCGAAAGGCTGGGGAGACGATTACAGAATGAGGCAATCATCGGTGAGCACAAAGTGGAACAGAAGATGCTGGTGTTTTGGTTGGTCCCGTCGCACCTCGAATCACGAACATCGCTTCGGTGAACGTGAATCAATCGGTGCGACGAGGCGTGTCTACGACACAAGAGGTCAAGGTGCCAACACAAAGCGACATGACGAGAGGAACAAGAATGAGCGTCAACGTGCGATTGTTCGCGGCAACATGGGTCGCTGGAAGTTTTCTGACCACCGTCTCCTTCGGCCAAGTCGTCGAAGTACGCCCCGCACCTCAGCCAGGACAACAGGTTCCTGCAGATCCCGCGATTCTTGAGGATGATGAGCAATCGACGACCACCGATGCCTTTGCTGGGCTCCGCCGTGTCAGTGAGCTGCTGGGTGGAGAGGCTCGCGGGCCCGGCGATGAAGGCCGCATCGCTGCCATCAGTGACCTGATCATGGATGGGCAGGGGCAGCCCCATTACGTCCTGCTCAGCCGAGGCGGTCTTGCCGGTGTGGGTGGTGACAAGATTGCCGTGCCGTTTCAGGTCGGAACCTTCATTCACAACGAGGATCAGAACTGGCACTATCAGTTAAACATGACGGGTGATCAACTCGACCAGGCTCCGGTTCTGGAGGAGGGCTCGCTTGCCCCCCTTCGTGATCCGAATTGGGTTCGAGTCAACCGCCAGTTCTTCAAAGCCGAGGTCATCGGAGATGAGGCGGGGACCGGAGACGATTCCTTCCTCTTCCGCGCTGATGCTCTGGTCGGTGCTGAGGTCCGTGGTCAAGACGAAGAGGATTCGATTGCGAATGTGGATGATGTGATCCTCGGCCCAGATTTTCGAGCCACTTACGTTATCCTTGGCTACGGTGGAGTCGCGGGGCTCGGAAAAAATCAGGTTCCCGTGCCGTTCTCGATGCTTCAGCTCGATGCCGAAGCCGATGATGATCGGTATGAACTTGTCGTGACCGTTCAGACGACCAAGGAACGCCTGCAGAGTGAGACTGCCCCGACCCTCGACGGGAATGAGGAGCGAATGCTCGACCCGACCTTCCTGGATCGAGTTCATGAGTACTTTGGTGTAAATCCATCGTGATCTGAGGGTCAATGGACCATCAGGAACACTGCTGGATGTTCTTTCCTGGCCGGTTTCTGAGAGGAACCGGCCAGAAACGTCACCGCTGGATCAATCCCTCGATCCAGCGGTTATGTTGTTCAGACAGTCCGGAACGAGATGCTTGGCGATTCGCAAACCACGTTGTCTTGGGTCAGGATCGACCAATCCCAAAATAGGTGAATCCCTGCTCGATCATACGGTCGGGCTCGTACAGGTTGCGACCATCGAAGACAACGGGGGTTCGCAGCAACCGCCGCATGATTTCGAAGTCAGGGTTTCGGAACTCATTCCATTCGGTCACGATGGCCAGGGCATCGGCCTGATTGAGGCAATCGTACGGGCGATCGCAGAAGGTCACACGATCACCATAAATTTCCTTGACGTTGGGCATGGCCTCCGGGTCGTGCGCACGAACCGAGGCCCCGGCCGCGAGCATGGCGTCGATCAGGACCAGGGCTGGGGCTTCTCGAATGTCATCGGTTTTCGGCTTGAAGGCCAATCCCCAGACGGCAATCGTTTTCCCTTTCAGGCCCTCCGTGCCGCCGAAATAGTCTGTCACCTTGCGCGGGAGGACCGTTTTCTGTGCTTCGTTGACCAGATCGACGGCCTCCATCATGAGGCTGGGCATCTCCTTCGAGCGGGCCATGTGGACCATCGCCCGCACGTCTTTCGGGAAGCAACTGCCGCCGTAGCCGACCCCTGGATGCAAGAAGTGGAAGCCGATCCGCTGGTCGTGGCCGATGCCCCGGCGCACGTCGTTGATGTCGGCCTCATAGGCTTCGCAGAGGTTCGCCATTTCGTTGATGAAGCTGATTTTCACGGCAAGCATGCAATTGGCCACATACTTGGTCATCTCCGCCGACTCGGGAGACATGACCAGAAAGGGCCGATCGGTTCTCAAGAACGGCGCATAGAGTTCGTGGAGTTTCTCGGCAACCTCAGGTTTTCGAACACCAATGACGACCCGGTCGGGCTTGGTGAAGTCCTCGATCGCCGCCCCTTCTTTCAAGAACTCGGGATTGCTCGCGACATGAAACGGAACGTCGGTTAAAAGCGACATCCGACGGGTCAGCTCGGCATTGGTCCCGACCGGGACCGTGCTTTTGATGACGATCGTTTTCGGCTCATTGTGGTCGGAAAGATGACGGGCAATCTCTTCTCCCACGGCCCAGACACCGCCGAGGTTTGCTCCTCCATCATCCCCCTGAGGAGTTCCCACGGCGATGAAGATGAGTTCCGCGTCTGCGATCCCTTCGGCCAGATTGGTCGTGAATTTCAGCCGACCGTCTTTGTAGTTTCGATGAACCAGTTCACTCAGGCCCGGCTCGTAGATCGGAATCTGGCCCTTTTGCAACCCGGTGATCTTTTCTTCAATTTTGTCTACGCAGACCACATCGTTGCCACTGTCGGCCAGGCAGGTACCTTGAACCAGGCCGACATATCCGGTGCCGATGACGGCGATCTTCACGGCGATCCGTCCTCAGTTGGTGTGGAGCAGGGGTGACCCGGTCCTCGGTGGATCGTTTCAGGATCCGAAACCGCATGGTCCGGACGAGTCTTCTTGAGAGAATATAGGACCTGCTACGGAGTCTGATGAACCGAGCGTTCCTTCTTCCCAAGAATTGATCGGGCTCGCGGGCGTCGATTGCATGATCCGCGTTCGATCTTCTGGGCAAAGGGGCATTATCTGACAGCGATCGTGATCCAGCAAGCCCGGTTGAATTGCCTGTCAAGGGGGGCTCCCTTTCCGACAGGATCAGATTTGATTGTGTTCAATCTTGAACTGATCGAGCATCCTGAGTAACTCCGCTCGAACGACGTCACGACCCTGCTGTTCCCAAAGCTCAAGCCATCGATCATCGGACCAGGCGCGTAGAAGGGCTCGGCGGGTTGCTTCCTCGCGGATCTGCTGGAGAACCAGCGGCCTGAGTTCGACCAGAAGCTTTACATGATCGGAAGCAGCTGGGCCGATGGCCCGCGCGGCTCGATCGCGCAGGGCCGATGCCAGGGCTGGACCGGCTCCGGAGGTCGAGACACTCAGCATGATCGGCCCCGATCGCCAGGAGGCGGGGACCGAAAAGTCACCCGATGCCGGTTCACTCGCCGAGTTCACGAGCAGGCCCCGACGATGGGCGTCACGAACGACCTCGGAATTCACCTCGGGACTCGCCGCGGCGAAGACCAGGACCGCGTCTCGAAGGTGGGCGTCCTGGTACGCTTCCCTCACGACTGAAAGGTCTGAAGGAGGTTCGGCCCCCCATCCTGCCGGATCGATCCCCTTGACCCTTGCTCCCGCTTCCAGTAGCCCGAGTGTCTTTCGGCGTCCAACTGCCCCGAGCCCCACCACGACCGCCAGACGACCGGCGAGGTGGAAGACCATTGGATACCCTGACATCAACGAATGCTCCACGTGTTTCGATCACTGAACGAGAGAGCGCCCATTCGAGTGGTTCTGCTCTTCACGTCCGTTCCTGACGCAATCAGAAGACGAAATCAGGCCCTTGGATTCCAGTTCGTGTCAGGGGGCACCACGTTGACGATGAGTCTCAGCCTGGATTCGGATTGGAGTTGAAGCTCGCCTCGTGGAATCGATTGGATTCCCGGTGGTCCATCGGACTCGGCCGGTTCATCGACATCAGCCAACGCAACGATTATGCTTCGGTCGAGAGAAACTGCCCGCGTTGAGGAGATTGTACCCGATGCCGACCCGTCGTACCTTCCTCCGTCAAGTCTCCGTAGGAACTGCCCTGGCGGGAACTCACCTAAGCCGTCCAGGTATTTCCCGAGGTGAGATTGTTCATGTCGAGGCTCCTGTCCGCGCCGTGACCACCGGCCCAAAGGCCCATTTCTTCGGCTACTACGATAAGTGCCCCTGGGACCTGACCGGACGCTTTCTGCTCGGGATGCAAATTGACTACTGCGACCGTCAGCCCGACCCGGGGGATAAGCTGACCGTCGGCATGATCGATCTCGAAGACGGTGACCGATTCCTTCCGATCGACCGCACGGCCGCCTGGTCCTGGCAACAGGGGACGATGCTCCAGTGGCTCGGCTCAGCGGCTGATCGTGAAATCATCTACAATCAGGTTGACGGCGATCGGTATGTTTCGGTGATTCGAGATGTTCACTCGGGGGAAACTCGAACGCTGCCTCGGCCGATCTACGCAGTGGATGCCTCCGCAACAACCGCCGTGACCCTTGACTTCGATCGCCTGAACCGCCTTCGCCCCGGCTACGGGTACAATGCCCTACCCGAGGCACATCCGGACGACCCCGCCCCGGAATCGGCGGGTATCTACGCGATGGATCTGGGCACGGGAGCGAATCAGTTGATCATTCCGATCGCCTGGGCGGCCTCGCACAAGCCCGACGATCGCTTCACGAGCGACTCACACCACTGGTTCAATCATCTGCAATTTAACCCTTCCGGCAGCTTCTTCATCTTTCTCCACCGCTGGGGAAAGTCTGGAACGCGCTGGGGAACACGGATGTATGTCGCCCGGCCCGACGGGACCGACATTCGCCTGATTCAAGATACCGGGATGGTCTCCCACTTCGATTGGCGAGACGACCGGACAATCCTTGCCTGGAGCGTCTCGCCCGACGGAGTGAACGCCTTCTATCTGTTCGACATTGAGACGGGAGCCATCGAGCCGATGGGCCAGGATGTCTTGCCCCGAGACGGCCACTGCTCCTACTCCCCCGATCGCCGATGGGTCCTGAACGACACCTATCCGGACTCCGATCGAATGCAGACCCTCATGGTTTACCGACCCGAGGACAACCTTCGCGTCGAGGTGGGTTCCTTCTACCTTTCTCCAAAACTCACCGGACCCTTCCGGTGCGATCTGCACCCGCGCTGGAACCGAGACGGGACGAAAGTCTGCATCGACTCGGCACACATCGACGAGACAAGGCAACTCTATGTCCTTGATGTTTCGGAGGTGACCCGCGCCTGAGTCCTCATCCATCAGGGGCGAGCCGCATGACGGCTCGCCCCAATCGATGGAGGGGCCAGGCCGAAGGCTCAGACCTCTCCCCCGGCCCGTTCAGACACCATCACGTCCACGACGTCCGGGCCGTTCGGGGCGATCTTCTTGAAGACGCTCGACCTCCTTGCGGAGCTGCTCGAGTTGCTCCGACAATTCTTCGAGCTGACGCTCGAGCTCGGGGGAGATCGGGGCTTCCATCAACTCTCGGGGCTGATTCGGCAATCGAGGGCGGCCAGGGACAGGACCAGGCCGAATCGCCCCGGTCTCGGGGTCGATCATGATACCGGGACCGAAGAAACGCATCCCGGAAGGGGCTCGGGGACCGCGAGGCCCTCCTGGCGGTGTCGGAGGAACCACAACCTTCTCCGGGGTGGCCTCGATGGTCACTTCCTCGCCGTCTCGGAGGAGCTCCAGGCTGATGGGCTTTCCTCCGGATCGCTGGACCAACTCGGCGAGTTCGGTGATCCCGTCGATTGGCTCGCCATCGAGTGAGATCAGCACGTCATTAGCCTTGAGCCCAGCCTTCTCGGCGGCGCTCTCGGCGGTGACTTCCATGACGATCACCCCCTGACCTTCCTCCAGACCGAGCTGAGCGCGGATTGCATCATCAGGTTCGTTGATCACAATGCCAAGGCGGAAGGCTTCCTCGGCCTTGGGCTCTTCGAGTTCCTGGCCCTTGTCCTGCTCGATCTCGATTGTGACGGATTGCTTCTCCCCTCGTCTCATCAAGGTGACGGAGATCGAGTCGCCTTCGATTGCTTCGAGGGCCTTCTCGATGTCGGCAACCTCCTGAATGTCGGTCTCGCCGATCTTCAGCAGGATGTCATTTGGCTCAATCACTCCTGCGGAGGGGCTGTTCTCCGCAACAACATCGACAACCATGCCTCCGGACTCGGGGAGGTCGAGATGCGATCGGAGGACCTCCGGGACGGGTCGAAGCATCAGGCCGAGTTTCGCCATCGCCGGTGAGTCGAACCGGAATCCCTGGATGAATCGCTCGGGGCCGGCCTCCTGGTACAGTTCGGCCAGTCGATCGAGCGGCATGTCGCGGAACTGGCCGGGATAGCGGCGCTGCATGGACTGCAGTTGCCGCATCGCCTCATTCATCCGCTCCATCTGCTCGGCGTCGAGACGACGCCCCTGGAATCTGCGGAGCTGCAAGGGCTGTTGACCTTCCTCCCGATTCCCTCGGGGGCCCTCAGCCTCCTGTGCCTGGGACGTCCCCAGAAACGCGAGGCAGAGGCCAAAGGCAAGGATCACTTGGAAGGGTCTGAAGGTCATCATTTCTGGATTCCTCCGAGAATCGGGTTTCATGACCGGTCCGTTGCTGGCCACGGATCGGTCATCGGGTCGGCATCAGTAGGTCATCTGAGCTTTCGAGCGGAACAGAACCTCGTCGACGGGGATGGTCAGATAGCGGCCTTCCTCGTCGATCTGGACCGAGACGAGCCTGCGCTGCGATTGGACTTCGTAGCCGAGCTGTTCCCAGCTCTTTCGGAATTCCTCGGGAACGAACGACGGCTGATCGCGGAGCCAATGGTCGTCGAGTCCAGGACCCGTCAGGACCGGCAGCTCAAAAACCGGCGCCTCTGGGTTGGAGTCGGTGGGGAAGCTGACGTAGCCGATGGCCTGAATCTCGGCTTCCCAGGGAGAGCGATCCGCCGTGGCTTCGATCTCGTCTGTCTTGAGACCACGCTCCTCGGTCGGATCACGCAGGCGTTCCACTCCGGAAACGGTGGCAACGCGTTCCGCTGGAATCGCCCCCGTTCCGACGGTCAGACGTCCGAGCAGAAACGCAGTGCCGATCAGGCCCGCCGCCAGGGTCATCGGGAACAGGAGGGATCGGGCCGAAGCCTTCGGCCGAGCCAGAATGGGAGGGTTCGATTGCGCGGGCTGAACCGTCATTGGGCCGAACGACTCGCGCCAGGCCTGTGCTTCGAGGAAGGCCAGCGCGCACCGTCGCCAGCCGTCCGGTTCGGTGTTGATCCGGGAGAGCAAGGCCCTCCGTTCGTTGGCCGTCAACGAGCCATCGGCCAGCCTGTCGAGGTCCTCGGTCCGGATCGGTTGTGGGGTCGCTTGAGCGTCCATTGGCAGTGGCATCTTCACCGTGAGGGTGAGTCGGTCCAGGATTTTGGTTGGAGCAGAAGACAGAACTCACGACCCAGGCTTCGCAGCGATCCGATTCACTCGGTTGGCCGCAGAGATCGGTCGAGCTTCCCACGCAGACGGGCTCGGGCCCGATGCAAGCGGGCTTCCACGGCCGACTCGGAGAGCCCGAGCCGATGAGCAAGCTCTCGGCACGACCAGTCTTCCGTGTACTTCAACAGCAGGAGTTCGCGGTCCTTCGGCGCCAGTTCATCGACCGCGCGACGGACCAGGGCATCGCGTTCGGTGGCCATCAACCAATCGAGCGGATCGCGTTGTTCGGTGGTTGAGCCTTCCTGGGCGATCTCGGTATAGCGGGCGGTGAGCTTGCGACGGCGGCCCTGGGATCGCCGATAGAGCAACGCCTGCCGAACCGCCAACCCGTAAAGCCAGGCGCCGATTCGAGCGGGGTCCGCGACGGCCGATCGCTGGGCAACAGCCGCTAGTGAGACCTCTTGCAACACCTCCTCAACGCCTTGCGGCTCTCCCAGCCGGGCGCGAATGACCGTACGGAGCCACCGACCGTGTTCGGCCAGCACAGCCGACCAGTCAAAGGGCTCCGGCCCGGACGCCGAACCAATCGTGAGTGAGGAAGAAGGGAGTGCAGCCATTCCAAGGGGAATCGTTGCCGCAGTCGCCCGCTCCTTGCGAACTTTTTTTGATCCCTTGGGTCTAAACTACCGCAACGATCATTCTGAATGCGGCGCAAACCCAACTGGCAATGGGGATTCCGGTGGTGAATGGTTCGGAAAATCCCCAGAGGCATCCACCACAAAGGTGGGCCAGGTGGATGATCGGAAATCCTCGGTCGCTCGGCTTGGATGGCGTGAGGAATGTCGCGACGACTTATGGGGTTGCTTCCGTGGCTCGCCAGAGTGCAATTCGCCGCAAGGTGACGCGAGCGGCGGAGATCAGGTCATCCCCCTCGGCCTCGAAGTGCTGGGAGACGGCCCGATCCCCGATCATCGGCACCACGCATCGAAAAATGACCGGGCCGCCGAATTCTCCCTCAACCCAGAAGCGGCCAACCCCGAGGTCCTCCATCTGAGCACGGACCTCGGCCCAATCGGACTGCCCTTCTGGTTCGCTTGAACGACTTGCGAGCCGAACGCTTGGGTCGATGGCGGCCGGCTGAGGAGGTTCCTCACCTGGGGAAGATGCAACCGCTTCAAACGGATTGGTTGCGGGAGGGGCTTCCGAATCGTTCGACGCTGCTGCCTGAGTCGGCTCGAAAGGTTCATCGGTGGCAGCAAGACCCGCCGATGCTTTCTGAGATGCGGTGGCTTCCTCAGGCGATCTGTCCTGATCCTCTGACCCCGTCATCCCTCGATCCGCAAGTTTCCGACGGGCGAGTTCGAGCAGAGAAGGGGGGGCCTCCGGGAGCTCTCGCGGGGTGGTCGTCGTGGGGTCGGGAGAGGCGGCATCCAGGGGAGAGGACTGGGTGGCGATCGTGGGACCAAGGGGAGCTTTGACCGTCGGCGCGGACTCTTCTTCCAGCTCCTCAGGAGAGAGAGCGTCGTGCGAAGGGGTTGCCTCGACCCTCAACGACGAGGATGCAAACGGTGAGGAGTCCGCGACCGGGAGCGGCGATCGAACCGAATCGGATTGATCCGTGTTGGTTCTGGGGCTGTCTAGGAGGTTGCTCGTGTCCAGTTCTGCGACAGGCGACTCGCTTGCAAGGGCCTCCTGATTGCCGGACAACTGCTTTGGCAGATGCTTCGAGAGAGAGGCGAGGTGTTGACGTCCCCACTCCAGGCCGGGGCCGTTCACCAGGGCACCCCCAGCGAAGGCGGCGAAGATCAAAAAGAACGCGAACAGGCCCTGTCGCACGTCGGCCTCCTTGCCCGACCCCGCCGTGGTCGTTCATCACGGAACACTCGCGGCGGCCGGCGACTCAAGCGTTGGCTAACCCCGTCGAATCCCTTTCTGGGAGCCGCATCAGTAGCAGAATCCGACAAACCTCGCAAGGTTGTCCGGCGCGTCGCCGGAGGGGCGGTCGAGGAACCCGAACCGGGAGATCCAGACCATGAGACCATCTAGATCCACCAGAATCGACCAATCATCCGGGGTGATTCGTCGTGGTCGCCTCAGGTCAAGGCCGGCGTCTTGTGAGAGGGTCGAGGTGTCCAACCCGCAGCCTTCCCTCAGGGAAGACTCCCACCATTATCCGGGATCTGCTACCCTGAAAACCATGAGAGGCGCGATGGTCCGTGCCCTGATGTGGCCGATCCGAGCCCTCCTCCAGACGATTGACTGGATGGGGAGAGCGGCGTCGTTGCTGCTCGGTTTCCTGCTGATGGTCGGGGGGGCAGCCCTCCTTGCCGGGCCGCTGATGCTCTTGGGGATTCCCCTGTTCCTGCTGGGGTTATTTCTGACACTTCGTGCCCTGGGTTAATCGGTCAAGACCGCTCCACGTCACTCTCAGGTCAGAACACCGACGCCTTCGCCTTCGACCACGTCGTTCGAATGAATTGACCGGGCCGGGATCGAGATTCATGGAGCCGATCTATCTCGACCACAACGCCTCCGCCCCGCTTGACCCAGAGGTCCTTGAGGCCATGCGGCCGTTCTGGCTGGCAGCGGGGAACCCGGAGAGCAGACACTCCCTGGGTCGGTTCCCGAGGCGGGCCTACGAGCACGCTCGCGAAACAATCGCCGCCATCCTGAATGCCGGTCCCTCGGAGGTGATCTTCACGTCGGGGGGGACTGAATCGAACAACCTGGCCATCTTCGGGCTTGTCGGAGACGAGCAACGAGGTTGCTCGCAGCATTTGGTGACGAGCCCAATCGAACATCCGGCAGTTTCCGAGCCCGTGCAGCATCTCGAATCCCGGGGTGTTGGTGTCGATCGGGCAGAGGTCGGGACCGATGGTCGGGTCGATGTCGAGGCCATGGCCGATCGACTTCGCCCGGCGAGCACGCTGGCGACCCTCATCCTCGCACAGAACGAGACGGGGGTGCTTCAAGACGTTGGCCGTCTGGCCGATCGTGCCAGGGAACAAGGAGTCCCGGTTCATACCGACGCGGTGCAGGCGGTCGGGCGGGTGCCGGTCGATTTCCGGGCCCTCGGCGTAGCGACTCTGGCCGCCAGTGCTCACAAGTTTCACGGGCCGGTTGGGGTTGGAGTGCTGCTGGTTCGATCCGACGTCTCACTCGCCCCCAGAGTCTTCGGGGGTGGCCAGCAGTCGGGCAGGCGGGCCGGGACTCCGGCCGTGGCACTCGCGGTGGGCATGGCCGAGGCACTGCAGCGCTGGCATCGTGACGCCGAAGAACGAAGGGATCGCTGGACCCGATTGAGGGATCGTCTGGAATCGTTGCTTCTCGCTGGGCTCGGACCGGACCAGGTGGTCCGAACGGGGCCGGAAGCCTCCGATGCCCGACTCCCTCAGACACTTCACGTAGGCTTTCCCGATCTGGATGGTGATGCCTTGCTCATGCAGCTTGACCTTGCCGGGGTGGCCGCGTCACTCGGATCGGCCTGCGCCAGTGGGTCGACCCAACCTTCCCCGACCTTGCTGGCGATGAAGATTCCGGACAATCGCTTGCGGTCGTCGGTGCGATTCAGCCTCGGCGCGACGACGACTGAGGACGAGATCGACGAGGCGGCTCGCCGGATCATCGCTGTGGTTCGTCGGATTCGCCCGGCTTGAGGAATCAAGCTCCCCGCTCGGAACGCCCCCGCGACCAATCACGAGCCCGGCCCTCGCCCGATCCATCGGGTTCAGGCCGGGTGATCCTCTCCTTGTTATTTCGGGGGATTCTGACACAGCTGGGCGCGTGCCTGGAGTTCATGAACCGCATGCTCCATCGCCTTGAGGGCCGCAATGGTCTCTCGGGAAACCTCGAGATGACCGTCAATCAGCAACTGGATTTGCTCTTGAAACAGTTTCTGATTTTCAACATTTTGGCTCATCAAGCGGTTGATTTGCTCCTGAAATGACGACTGCGATGCCACGGCTCGCGCATTGAACACATCGGTAATCTGGCTCAGGCTAATCTGGGTACGCTCCTGTTGTTTGAGAAAGAGGATGACGGTCACAATCAAGGCCGCGACGCTACCACCGCCTGGCAGCATCTTCAGCAATTCGACTTCCACGATCGGACTCTCCGGCTTGCAGGTGCAACGCTCGTGCGAGAGTGGTAAGAGTGCTCCTCCCTCGGGTCGTGTCCTGGGCTCGGGCCGCCGATCCGGTCAATCCCCAACGGAACGGGTGTTGTCAACAAGTGAGAACGTGCTCGTCCTGGATCTCCGCGAAGCGACCGGTGCGGCGAATGCTCCTGAAACCACCCTGAATGAAAAAAAGGAGGGGGCTGGCTGGAGTCGTCGGCAAACGGGTCACTGACTTCCGGAAATCGTCCGTCAGGAAAACGTGGGGGACGATGTCTTCGTCTCCCTGCTAATAAGATCACTTTCCGCTGGCACCCTTAGGCACTTTTTTCCGAATTCTTTTTCGATCCGCGATTCAACGATCACAGAACGAAACCTCGACCGCCGCAGCCAGTCGGATCAACTGCACTCCGAGGACGGGCCGGGGGCGTTCGAGGATTTCATCAGAGGATCGGTTGCAAAGGGGCTGAGCGCATCGGCCATGTCCTTGGCCGTTGGCCAGCGATCCGACGGGTTTTTCTCAAGGGCTCGTCGGATGATCCGATCCAGGGCATCCGGGACGTCTCTCCGGTGGACTCGGAGGGGCACCGCCGGGTGTTCGAGCGTCTTGTTGATGGCGTCGGCGTTCTTCGGATCGAAATCCAGGAAGGGGTAACGACCGCTGAGCAGGTAATACAGGGTTGCCCCAGCGCTGTAGATGTCGGCGGCCCCCTTTACGTCTCGGAACCCCCGGATGTGATCGGGGGAAAGGAAGCCCATCGAGCCGCCGAAGTCTCCCTCAATGGTCATGCCGTTGAAGCCGGCCTCATCGCGAAAGTTCTTGGCCAGACCGAAATCGGAGAGCTTCACCAGAGGGCGACGGACCCCACCCATCACCAGCACGTTTGAGGGTTTAATGTCTCGGTGGACGAACCCGCGCTGATGGGCGTGATCGAGAGCCAGAAGCAGTTGCTTGCCGATCGAGGCAATGGCCTGAATTGGCGGTGGACCAGGTAGCGCGTCGACCCAGTCGCGGGCTCCCTTGCCGTCGATGAACTCCATGAGTAATTGAAACTGGCCTTCATCCTCGATGGCTTCAAAAAAGGCGACTATGTTGCGGTGCCGCAAGTTCCGCATGACGTTCATTTCCCGAAGGAAATACGCGCGGATGCGATCTCCCGCGGCCACGACGGGGATCATCACCTTCAAGGCGACGGGAAGATTGTCCGCTTCTCGACGGGCGAGGAAGACTTCTCCCATGCCTCCACCGCCGATGTAGCGTTCGATCCAGTAGCCTTTTGGAGGCTGAGGATAGCGCCTTCGACGATCCGCGCATGCCCGGCAATACCACTCGACGACTTCTCCCGGCATGGCCGAGATCGTCAAATCAGCCGGTGCCGGAGTGGCGCACCCCCGGCACACGATCGGCAGCACTCCCGACGATTCAATGACGACCTGAAAGGCACTGTTGCCGGCGGCGATGGTGTCGCCATCCTGCAATCGCGTACATTCCACCCGAACCCCGTTGACCCGGATGCCATTAGTGCTGCCCAGGTCGCGCACCAGGCAGAGCGGTGGGTTGACTTCAACGAGGAAATGGTGGCGAGAAAGAAACGGGTCCTCAGGCATGGAGCACTGCGCGTCGGTCGCTCGGCCCACCGAAAACGCTGCGTGACGATCGAAATGAAACGTCTGCCCCTCGTGCGGCCCGGTGGAGACTCGCAGTTCCACATTCATGAGGGTCAGGACTCCGATGCCGGACCGATCGACAGCTCTTCGATGGAGCAGGCTCTGCCTGTCACCGACAATTCCTAAGCAGCAGCACGTTTCGTTGCGAGCGTTCAAGCCCCGAAGCTTCGTGAATTGCCTCAGCGGCTCTGATGCTCCCGGGCCAACTCCCGAAGCCGTCGGAGGTCCAGCTTGCCCGAGCCAAGCACCGGAATCGCATCGATGGGCACGAAGTCCTCGGCCGACGGAATCCAGAGTTTGGGCAGCGGACCTTCCTGCAGCTTTCGAACGAGCTCCTTCGGTTCGAGGGGCATCTCGGGCGTATGAAGCACGATCAGGCGTTCGCCTCGCTTCGGGTCTGGCACGGAGGTCACGGCCGTCACGGCCTCAACCCCCCCGACCAGTTCCTGAATGGCCGATTCGACTGCGCCGTGCGGTACCATCTCGCCGGCGACCTTCGAGAATCGATTGAGCCGATCGGTAATGATGATGAATCCGTCATCATCCACCCGCCCCAGGTCGCCTGTCCAGTACCAACCGTCTTTCAGGACCTCGGCGGTCGCTTCTGGCCGGTTCAGGTACCCCGGCATCACCTGGGGCCCTTTGACGCAGATGATCCCCTCACTGCCGCGAGGCAGGTCTTCGCCCGATTCCGCGTCCACGGTCTTGATGAGCGTTCCCGGGATCGGCTGACCGACCGTTCCCGGTCGATTCCCGGCAACCGGCTGCCCGTTCAAGGACCGGTGCTGCAGCGGAGTATTGACCGAGACGACCGGCCCGGTTTCGGTGCAACCGTAACCCTCGAGCGGTTCAATTCCCCAGAGTTCCTTGATTTGCTGGGCCAGCTCGGGTTTGAGCTTCTCGGCCCCGAGAACCAGCAAGCGAACCGTACTGAAGTCCTCTCGCTTGCAGCGTTTCAGGTAGCTTCGGACGAAGGTCGGAGTCGCCAGGATCACCGTTGCCTTGTGTTCTCGGGTCAACTTGGCCACGACCTGCGCATCGAGCGGGTTCGGGTGATACACCGCTTTCAGGCCAAGACATGAGACGGTCCAGAGCGGAACCGTGTAACCGAACGAGTGGAAGAACGGCAAGATCCCCAACACCACGTCTTCCGGGACGAGTTCAATCTGAGTCCGAATCTGTTCGGCGTTCGAAAGAATATTGCGGTGGGTCAGGACCACTCCCTTCGGCTGGCCGGTCGACCCCGAAGTGAAGATGATGGTTGCAGGAGCATCGAGGTTTTCGTCCCGAAGTCCAGGGAGGAACGCTCCCAGTGCCGAGGTCGGCACGAGCATCGCCACCGCGGCGGCCCACGCCTTGTCGCTCGGGCGGACGAGTTTCGCCACGTCCTCCAAGACGATGATCTCACCCTTTGGCGTCAAGGGAATGCGGTCGAGCATCCGCCTCGACGAAACGACGTGAGTGATCTCGGCCTGATCGATTGCCGAATCGACCGACTCCTGGCTGGCCGTGTAATTCAGGTTCACGGGAACCCGACCCCGGAGCGTTAGGGCCAGATTCGTCACGGCCCCCGCGCAGGTCGGCGGCAGCAGCACACCAACATTTGTCGCCGGTCCAATGACCCGATCAAGAACCCGGCCCAGGGCCAGAGCCTTAAGCAATGCCTGCCGATAGGTCAGCGAGGCTCCCGTACTATCAACGAACGCCTGGGCGCCTCGTCGCCTCTTTGCCGAGGTCACGAATGCTCGACCGAGGGATCTCCAGCTTGCCGGCAAATCCGGGAGGGGAATCAGGGGAGCGGGATCGGTCGCGACCTCAGAGGGACGCGTGGCGGCTTGCACACTCATCTCGAACACTCCCGACCTCAGGAGGGGCGACGCGAGGGGATGAATCGACAGCAAAACGCCCTCCGCGGCGTCGCTTATGACCATACGGGATCGGATCGCCTCAAGCAATGGAGACTCTCTCCGTGGTCCGGTTCCCGGTTCGAACGTGCCTCGGTCGTTCGACCTCAACCCCGTTCATGAGTGTTCCCTGCGAGACGAGAGACCACGTGTGCCATCCCGGTCCGGTCGAAATCCCAAAAAAAAGAGCGTTCTCCGAGTTCGCTGAAATAATGAGAGCACCCCGAGCATCCTTACGTGTGATGTCAGACGAGGGGCTTGGAATGGAGGAACCGAGTGAACCGGGATCTTCGGCGATGCCCGGTGATCCCACTCCCGAATCCCATCGCCTGGATGCCGAGCATGTCGCCCAACTGTTCGACGCGCACGGCCCGGAGGTCTACCGCCTGCTCCTCGGAATGCTCCGCGATCCTCATCAGGCCCACGATGCGTTCCAGGCAACCTTTCTCAAAGCAATCGAGCGGGGACATACCGCGTCGGTGGAAACCTTCCGAGGCTGGTTGTTCCGTGTGGCCGCTCGGGAAGCGCTCGCGTTGCGTCGCGCTGGCGAACGCCGTCGGCGACACGAACAGGGGTTCGCCTGGCTGAAGCACGCCCTAATCGCGAATCCGATCGGACCTGAAGACCCCCTGGTCCGTGGCGAACGGATCGAGGCGGTTCGGGTCGCCCTGACCGAACTGCCCCCCCTGGATCGCGCCATCATCCGAGCCCGGATGTTCGAGGACAAAACCTTCGCTCAGATTGCCCAGGATCACCACCTGCCCCTCGGAACCGTGCTGACCCGCATGCGAAGGGCGTTGAAACGTCTCTCCCAACGGCTCCACGACGAGGACGAGCCATGACCTCTCGCGATGCTCCGGACGACCTATTCTGGTTCGCCTTTCGTTACGTCTCCGACGAGCTTGACGATTCGACCCGACACGCGTTCGAGGCCCGCCTCCTTCACGATTCGGAGGCGTGTGCCGCCGTGGCCCAGGCGGTCGACCTGCTCGGAGTCTGTCTCCAACTGGAATCGGCCGGTGCGGTGGATTGTCCTGTCCGACCCTTCCCTCGCCGATCGGTCTTCGCCCTGACCACGGTATTCGCGGCGGCATCGATCTTGGTCGCGACCGTTGCGAATCCCTGGAGTCGGACCCCGGCCGATCAGCAAGAGGGAGCGGGGCAGACGATCCCCCTGGAGCTTGCCTGGTCCAGCCTTCCGCGCGAGCCAGATCTTCCCGTCCCCGAGATCACCCTCGACGACTGGCGGGTCGATCTGGCCGCTGGTGAGGACGAGGGCCCGATGCACGATCCTGACGGCGAACTTGCCCCGAACCCTCCCCACTGGCTGCTCGTTGCGGTGGATCGTGCCGACTCCTCCGGGGCGTCGGAACCTGGACGATCGGAGAACTGAGCCGATGCGGCGCGTTTTCATTCTGCTCCTGGTCCCTACTCTGACGATCCTCACCGCCGCCATCTCGGCGCAGGACGCGACTCCAGAGCGCTCCGAATCCCTTACTTCCCCGAATGCGACCCGGAAGGCAGATCGAGAGCGTCTAGCCCTCGATTTCGTCCGCCAGCACCACGAGGAGCTGGCCGAGTTGCTCGGATCGCTCCGCGAGAGAGACCCTGACGAGTACGCCGAGGCCATTCGGGAACTCGTTCGAGCCCGAGAAAATCTCGATCGGATCCGCCGGCGCGACCCCGATCGCGCGGTTCTGGTGTTAGATACCTGGAAAGCCGGCTCACGGGTCCATCTGCTCACGGCTTACCTGATCAGCAAGCCTGATTCCAGGCGAGACGCTGAGCTGCGAGAGGCCCTGGCCGACCAACTGACCGCTCAGCTTGCCTTGCAGAAATACGATCGGGCCCAGCTTCGCAAGCGGCTCGATCAGCTTGATCAATCAATCCGCAGACAGGAGCAAAGGGCCGACGCTCTGATTGAGTCTCGGCTCCGGGCCGTTCGGAACAAGGCGCAATGCGTTCGTCGTCAGGCCGAGACGGAGGAACCGCCCGCTTCGGCATCCTCCCCGGCTCGTACCCAAGGAGAATCGATGTGAGGAGCCGATCCCTCGTCCTGTGCTTCGCGGTTCTGGTCGCGACGCTCGGAACCGTGCCCGATGGTCGGGCGTCAGACACGCTGCCTCCCCTCTCCCTCCGGTTTGCCGAGGAGTCGGTCGAGGACATTCCCGACTTTCAACGGCATGTGTTGCCGCTTCTCAGTCAGATGGGCTGCAACGGACGTTCCTGTCACGGCTCGTTTCAGGGGCAGGGGGGCTTCCGCCTGTCCCTGTTCGGCTACGATTTCGCCGCCGATCACGACGCCTTGCTGAGCGACGGTGAAGGCCGCGTGGACATCGAGGCTCCTGAACTGAGCCTCATCCTCGAAAAGCCCACCTTGACCCAGCCCCATAAAGGGGGCCAGATTCTCGAATATGACACTTGGCAGTACCATGTGCTCAAGCGTTGGATCGAGGGCGGTGCCCTTCCCGCCGCGCAGGAAGCGACCTTCGAACGGCTCGAAGTCATTCCTAACGAGATCGTCTTTCAACGCGACGGTCAGGCCACGCCGCTGCAGGCCTTGGCCCACTGGTCCGACGGCTCGATCGAGGACGTGACCTGCCTGACTCGCTTCCAGACCAATGATGAGTCGATTGCGACGGTCGATTCCTCGGGCCGTGTCACGAGTGTCGGCCTCGGAGACACCGATATTGTCGCCTTCTACGATAACGGGGTCGTGAGCACTCAGGTCATCCGCCCTGTGTCCGATCGGATCGGGGAAGCCTACCCAAAGGTCGCCGCTCCCACTGAGATTGACCGCCTGATCGGAGCCAAGCTCGAAAAGCTGGGCATCATTCCTTCAGAGATCTGCTCGGATGAGGAATTCCTCCGCCGCGTCAGCCTCGATCTCACCGGATCACTTCCCACTCCCGATGAGGTCCGCGCCTTCGTGGCCGACTCCGACCCGGAGAAGCGATCGCACAAGGTCGATGAACTCCTGGAACGTCCGACGTATGCCGCCTGGTGGACCAACTTCCTGTGCGACATTACCGGAGCCTCGCCCAGGAATCTCAACGGCACTGCGCTGCCCAACGAGATCGCCCGGCAATGGTACGATTGGATTTATCAACGCGTCTCCGACAACACGCCCTACGATGAGTTGATCGCCGGCATCGTGCTCGGTACGAGCCGGGCTCCGGATCAGTCGTACCTGGGTTACATGCAGGAAATGGCCGGGTACTTCCGCAGCGACGATCCCGAACCCTTTGCCGAGCGTGAGACGATGCCCTACTTCTGGGCCCGTCGCAATCTCCGTCAGCCCGAGGAAAAGGCGCTGGCCTTCAGTTATGCGTTTCTCGGGGTCCGTCTCGAATGCGCCCAGTGCCACAAGCATCCGTTTGATCAGTGGACCCAGGACGATTTCAACCAGTTCACCGCGTTCTTCCAGCCCATTTCCTACGGAATCAATCCGTTCGTACGGCCTCAGGTCCGCGATCTTGAGCGAGAGCTCGGTGTTGCCGACCAACCGGTCGGCCAGCGTCGGCGGGCCTTCGGCAGACGCCTACGCGACGGCGAAATCGCGCCGATGGAAGAAGTCTACATCAACCCCAACCGCATGCGAGCGGCGGCCCGCGGCTCCTCCTCACGATCTCAAGGGGGCCGAGTCTTCACTCCCCGGGTGCTCGGAGGAGAGGAAGTTCCCCTCGCCAACGTCTCCGACCCCCGCGAACCGTTGATGGACTGGCTCCGCAGCGAGGACAACCCCTATTTTGCCCAGGCCTTCGTCAATCGCGTCTGGGCCAATGCCTTCGGCGCCGGAATCATCAACCCGCCCGATGACATGAATCTGGCCAACCCTCCCAGCAACCCGGCCCTGCTTGATCAACTGACCCAGGGGTTCATCGCCAGCGGCTACGACATGAAGTGGCTCCATCGGGAAATCACCGGCAGCCTTGCCTATCAACGAAGCTGGCAGCCGAACGAAACGAACCTGCTCGACGAGCGCAACTTCAGCCGGGCCGTGGTCCACCGTCTCCCTGCCGAGGCCTTGCTCGACGCGGTTCGTCAGGTCACGGCCTCCTCCAATCAGCTCGAATCGTTCGCCATGACGGCCGACTTCCGATCGTTCGGCCCGTCTCAGAGCGTTGGAAACCTCCGTCGAAACGCCAATTACGCTGAAGGAGTCTTCGGCCGATCGACCCGCGAGACGAACTGCGATTGCAGCAAGTCCATCGAGCCGAATCTTCTCCAATCCATCTATCTCCAGAACGATCAGGACATCCACGCTGCCCTTGATCGTCGCGGTGGCTGGGTCCAGTCGGTGGCCCGAGCTTCCGACAACGCACCAGAACCTGACGACCTGATCGAGGACGCCTTTCTCCGCGCCCTGGGACGATTGCCCAACGCCTCGGAACAAGAGGCGTCCCTCCACTATTTCGAGACCTCGGAATCCCTTGACCAGGGATTGCGCGGCCTCCTCTGGGCCCTCTTGAACACCAAGGAATTCCAGACCAATCACTGAGCCCGGCACCGTCTCAGGACCTCGACCCGAGCCTTGCTTGACGGCTCGACACCCTTGGGTCGTGGTCCTGGACACGGTGACGGTCTTGATTGATCGATTGATTCGTATTCACACAGATTGCTTTGACATGCTCGCTGGAGGAGGCGATTTATGGCCACGAGCCGGACGTGCGACGGGGTCCGTCGCCGCGATTTTCTCAAGATCGGTGTCCTGGGTGGAACCGGGCTGACCCTCTCCTCGTACCTGCGGCTGGCCGAGGCGGGCGCGGTGCGATCAGGGCGGGCGACCGCGGCCATTCACATCAATCTCGGGGGCGGTCCCTCGCATCTCGATACGTTCGACCCCAAGCCCGAGGCTCCCGATGGGATTCGAGGGGAATTCGCAACCATTCCCACCTCCATCTCCGGTGTTTCGATCAGTGAACATTTACCCAAGCTGGCGCAATGTGCCGATCATTACACGATCATCCGCGGGGTTAGTCACTCCGTCGCCGCGCATGACCTGGGGACGAAGTACCTGAACACCGGGAATCGGCCGCTCCCGTCCCTGGTCTTCCCTGGCTATGGAGCGGTGGTCAGCAAGGAACTGTCCTCACCCCGAGACATTCCGCCCTTCGTGGCTATCCCAAACACCCCGCAGGTTTCCGGGTACCTCGGCGTCGAATACGCCCCGTTCAGCACCCAGACGGCCCCCCGAGCCGGTCAGCCGTTCAACGTGCGGGGTATCTCGCTCGGCGGAGGCTTGACGGTCGAAGAAGTGGGCCGACGCCGAAACTTACTCCAGCAGATCGACCAGACCTTTGCTGGGTTCGAGTCGAGTGACCTGATCAACGGCCTCGATGCCTTTTCGCAGCGGGCCTGTGACATCATCAGCTCGTCTCGATCACGAGAGGCGTTCGACATCAGTCGAGAGTCCCGATCCGTCACCCGGTTGTTCGGTCGTGATTCCTTTTCGCAAAGCTGCCTGCTCGCCTCGCGTCTCGTTGAGTCAGGCGTCCGGTTCGTCGCTGTCTCGCACGGCGGCTGGGACACCCACCAGGACAATTTCAATCGCCTGAAGACGCGAAACCTTCCCGAACTCGACGCCGGGCTTTCCGGGCTGTTCCTGGCCCTGGCGCAAAAGGGGTTGTTGGAATCAACCCTGGTCATGGTCTCCGGAGAGTTCGGCCGGACACCGAAAGTCAACGCGAGAGGGGGCCGCGATCACTTCCCCCGCGCCATGTTCGTGGTCATGGGAGGTGGCGGGATCGCTGGCGGCCGCGTTGTCGGGGCCAGCGACGACACCGGTTCCGGACCTGCCTCCGGCTCCGGTTTCGCCCCCGACGACGTCGCGGCGACCCTCTACTCTTGCCTTGGGATCGATCCCAAGGCCGAATACCACACCCCCACCGGCCGCCCCGTCGCCATCGTCCGAGACGGAACCCCGATCACCGAGGCGTTTGCCTGAGTCGATCTTTTTCCGCTGGCCTCATGGTTTGCGGACCTACAACGGAGAACGCCCCCACGATCGAAGCGGATCGATCGTGGGGGCCTGATCGTCTCATGGCGACCTGTCAGTCAGGTCGCCTGGAAGCTCACGCAGGGGGCCGGGGGAATCCCAGTAACTGCACCAGTCCCCCAATCACCTGGAGGGCTGTGATTGCACTCATCATGAGGATGAATCCCGATTTCCGGCGTTTGTGGCCAAGCCAACTGATCCCGATCCAGGCTCCCACCGAACCACCGATCGCCGCCAGGCCGAGTAAGACCACCTCGGGTACACGTCGGCGATTTCGCACGGCTCGGTGTTTATCCCAGGCCCAGACCGCCAACGTCGCGGCATTGAGAAGGACGATCCAGGCGACGATCCAGGGCATCCCCGCCATGCCTAGCCCGATCATCCCCACGACGAGGAACCCGCCCAACCCCAGCGCGAACGACTGTGCGGGGGTCAACCCAACCGTTCCCGGAATGACTCGGACCGCCCGAGGGCCTCGGTCCCCCTGCTCAATCGAGAACCAAACCCGTTGCCCGGGACGAAGCCGGCGGTTTCCCGGGACCGCCGAGACATGCACAAATACGTCCTCTCTCAGATCCGGGGTCCGGATGAATCCAAATCCACGATCGTCGTCAAACGAGACGACGACTCCCTGGGCCTGTTGATTCATCCTCGCGTCTCCTCCCGAATCCCCGAATCCCCGGGGCGTTCGTCCGGCGCTCGGATCAGTTCGGGACGTTCCGTCTCGGATCGGAACCGTTTCACGAGTGCCATGTCGTCCCAGATCCGGGCAAGGATCTCAGGGGCCAACTCCGGAGATCGATGAGCCTCGACCACGCGTCGTTCCAGGTCCGATCGCAGCGCCTGAAGCCGTGATCGATCCATCCGGCCGGTGCCGACCACCTCCTCCAGCATGGTCTCAGTGTCGGCAACGGCTTGCAGCCAGTCGTTCCGGTCGATCCCTGGCGGTTCCAGGGCGGCCAGTTCGGTAACAATCGGAAGCACCTGGTTCTTGCCAAACGCGATGCGTTCCTCGACCCCCGATCGCCAGAACCAGAAGAGCACGTAGAGCGCTCCCCAGACCATCAGCAGTCCGACCACCGCGGCTCCGACGAACCACCTTCCCGACACTCCTCGACCTCGGATCGCCGTTGATCCGTCTCCTCGATCGTCGACTCGGATTCGAGGGCCTTCCCGTCGGACTCCGGGCGATCGCTGAGACATGACCATGCCGCTCCAGGGGCCGAGGATGAAGGGGCCGGAACACCCTCATTGTAGACTGTTCGACCCGATTCCGGCGACGATCAGGCCGGTGCCTCCGGTTTTCGGAATCGCCTGAGCACCCGTTGCAAGTCGGAGCGGCCAGCGGGAATGAGGGCATACCCTGCCACGAAGCTCGCACACCCGACCCCAAGGTGGGTCACGAAGGGCACCATACGCATCACGGGATCGTCCCCGCTCGGCGCCGCCGTGAAGGCCGCCCGTTCGAGCAGGATGCTGGTGGAGACCATTAACGACGCCCCCACGGCCGGCGCCAGCAGGGTCCGGCGCAAATAGGCGGCCGGTCGGACCTCGAGCACCTTGAACGTGTAGATGATCGGCACCAGAAAGTTCGAGAACAAGGTGGTCAGCACCGTCCCCCAGATTACCCCCGCGACTCCGAGCTGGCGCGTCAGCACATAACTGAGCGGCAAGTTGACCGCCGCCCCTGCGATCGCCGCCACGGCCACCACGGCCAGTTTCCCTAGTCCCGTACAAACCTGCACATGGACCGCGATCAGCAAGGGAATGGCGGCGACCAGGAAGAGCCGCATCAACCGCGTCATTTGCGGGATCTTCCCCGGAAGAGTGTGACCGACGATTGATGTGGCAGCATCGATGACCTTGGTCTTGACGCTCGGGGAGACTGGCGACTGATCCGACAAGCCAGCGAGGAGCGATTTCAGCTCATCAAGCTTTGACGCATCATGGTCGGGCAATTGAGTCTCGTCGGTGTCCACGGTGATCTGACCATGAGTGTCAAAAATCCGGAAGTGAAGGACACCTTGCACGTCGGCCACGATGACCAGATCCACGCCCTTGGTCGGGATGTCGCCCACGTCGTTCACAGAGGACATCAATCCTAGGCCATACTCCCCCGGAAACTTGGGGCCGACCCAGAGTTCCAGGAACGGCCCGGCATAGAGGAACGCCAGCAATCCGACGGCGAGGACGAAGGCCGAATGCAACCGGGCCCCGTCGTAGGTCACCCGGTCGAGCCCCTCGCGGTCTCCCGCCGCTGCCAGGCTCGCCACGGCCGGCATGACGAAGTAGGCCAGCGTCCAGCCCATCTGCCTCAGTTGCAAGAAGGGGCTGCTCACCGCCGTGTACACCGCGACCGCCGGCGATCCCAGGACGAAGCCGAGGATCGTGGTGTCAACCTTGTCCGCCAGCACGACACTGAGCTGAATCAAGAACATGTAGGCGCTCAGTTGCGCCAGTCCTCGGAAGTCTCTCAATCCCACCCGGACGAACCGGGGCCGATAGTCAACTTCGCGACGAATGACCCAGAGCGCCGGGCCGAAGCTCAACGCCATCGAGAGAACCGTCTGCGCGATAACGATCGTCAGCAAGCCCGCGCCGAGCGCGATCCCGCCGACGAGGACCCCGAACCGCGCCGCGACGATCAGAAATTCGAACCGCGGCAAGACCTCGTAACGTCGAGCCGCCTGGAGGATGCTCGACAGCACCACGCCGATCCCAAAGCTCGGCGAGGTCAGGATCTGGATCCAGAGCAACTTGATGATCAGATCATAGTCGCTCCCGGAGAACTCCTTCGAGAATGGCATCACCCCGTAGGCGATCCCCATCAAGACGAGCGACTGAATCAGGGCGATGACCGCGTAGAAGAGGGAGCCGCAGGTGATAGCTCGATCAACCCCGGCTTTGTCTCCTCGGGTCCAGCGGTCGGACACCTCTCGCTGGAGCGCCGAGCTCATCCCGAATTCGAGCAGCAGCTGGAAGAACCCGAGCCCCCAGGCGAATCGGTAGGCACCGAACGGCTCCTGCCCGAACGCCCCGATCATCAGGGGGACGCTCCAGAAGGCCGTGACCGCCGACAACGGGGTCCGCAGTGCGAGCCAGAAGGTCCCGCTAAGCAGCGTTCCCAGGATCGGCGGCAAGGGTCGAGGAGCGGTCGCATCCTCGGTGCCGGAGGGAGGCGGGGGAGACGGCGGTGGCGGGGTCACCGGCTTCAACGTAGTCGAGCTCACGGGAATCCGTCCCCGCCGATCGAGACATCCTGGTTCATTCTCGAAAACGCCGGAACTGGCGTGTAGTTCAATCATCTTAGCCGTGATCGAACCAGGAGGATAGGCCAGTTGTTTCGGAGCCCCCACGTTGGGAACCTACGGCTGGCCTTCCACCTCATCCCTGGCGATCCTCGCTCTGGACCTGTTCGACCGAAGCCGTTCGCTCTATGATAAATGGGTTGACCCAACCCTTGAGGCCGCACCGAGAAACCTTCCTTTCCGCGAGATGAAACGGCGATGTCGCTTCCCAGGTCTTTCTTGCTCGTGCCACTCCTGGCGAGTGTCGGCCTTTCCTCGGCGTTTTCGGTTGCCGAGGCAAGGCAGGACCCCCAGATCGGCCAGACGTTTCGCATCCCCTATCGCTTGACCGAGACGAACCACTTCATCGTCCGGACCCGGATCAACGGCAAGGGGCCATTCAATCTCGTGGTCGATACCGGGGCCCCGGCCCTCTTTCTCTCGGAAGAAGCCGCCAAGGCCTCGGGCCTGGTGCTGAACGACCGCCGCTACTTCAATCGGATCGACCGGCTGGAATTTGAAGGGGGCGCCGAACTTGAGGACGTTCAGGCCCGGGTCGAAGACATCTTCCAACTGGTTGGGATGAACGCGCTCGGGCTTCCCGGCGTCAAGATCGACGGCATGCTCGGTTTCAATGTCCTGGCCCGTTACAAGATCGAAATCGACCCGACCGACGATCGCATGACCTGGACCCGGCTCGACTTCAACCCCCGAGACCTCCCCGACCCCGGCCGCCGCGGCAACAACGCTCCGGCCGAGGTTCAGGCCATGGGATTGCTGGGTGGCGTGGCCAAGCTCGCGGCCGTCTTCGTCGGCAAGCAGCCGGAGGACCAACTCATTCCTCGGGGGTTTCTCGGACTCGAATTGAGTGAGACCGACGGCGTCCTGCTCGTCACCGGAGTCCTGCCCGGTTCCGCCGCCGAGGAAGCCGGGGTCGCCCCCGGTGATCGCCTGGTTCGGGTTCTCGGCCGCTCGGTTCAATCACTCGACGAGGCCCGATCAGCCATTTCTCGCATCGAACCCGGCGATCGCGTCGAGGTTCAACTCGTCCCTGCCGAAGGCGAGGCCGAGGCCGACGCCCGGAAGCTCACCCTCACCGCCGGAAAGGGGCTTTGACATCATGAGTTACGCATCACGACCTCAGCCAATGGCAATGGTCACCGCCGCCTTACTCCTGTTCGGCATGGGGGCAAAGTGCCTCGAACCCACCCCCCAGGCGGTGGCGGAGCCCGAGGCGAAGGTTGACGTTCCCTTCGAGATGCTCCCCTCGAATCACATGCTCGTCGCCGTCTCGCTCAATGGCGAAGGACCGTTCAACCTGATCTTCGATGTCGGCTCTCCCGTCACCCTGATTGGCAATGATGCGGCGAAGGACGCCAGGATTGTCGACGGCAATGCGCCCTTCGCCTTCCTCTTTGCGGCTCGGGGAGAAGCCGAGGTCGATTCGATGCAGGTCGGCGACCTGACCACCGAAGACGTACCGGTGATCGTCATGGATCACCCGGTCGTCTCGGCGCTCGGTCGCATCCTCGGCAAGCCGATCGACGGCCTGGTCGGGCACTCCTTCTTCGCCCGGTACAAGACGACGATCGACTACCAGGCCAAGGTCATGAGCTTCGAGCCGGTCGATCATGAGATCCGGGACTTCATCGGTGATCTGCCCGATCGCATGATGGGTCCCAAGGTCGCCCGCCGGATCATCCTCGAACCGGCGGCCCTGTTCGGGATGACCCTGGAGAATTCCTCGGATGAGTTCCCCGACGGCGTGATGATCGCCTCGGTCGTTCCCGACTCTCCCGCCGCTCGTGCCGGACTGCAACCGGGCGACGTGATGACCACGCTCGACGGCCGCTGGACCATCAACGTGGCCGACGCCTACGCCGCCGCCTCGAAGGTCGAGCCCGGCCAGGAAGTCGAGGTGATCGTCCGTCGAGAGGGCGAAGACATGACCCTCTCCATCACCCCGAAGGCCGGTTTCTGAGTGCCGTTGGCGAACCAATCCCGATCACGACCACGTTCCGAGGCGAGCCCTTTGTGCTCGCCTCGGAACGTTTCGTTTCGGGGGCCTCAGGCGCCGAACTTCTGAAGCCGGTTTGCGTGCGCCATCGCCAGCGGCATGATGTGCTTGGCGAGAATCTGGCCGAGGCCGCCTCTCATGCATGGCCGCTCGCCGAACTGTTTCACCTCGTCGGGACGCACGGTCGCCGGTGCCCAGATCAGGAGCGGGACCGGATGGAAGCTGTGCGACTTCATCCGGCTCGGGGTTGAGTGGTCGCCGGTCACCACCACGACATCCGGCTTCAACTCCATCAGGGCCGGCAATTCCTTGTCCAGCGCCTCGATCACCTTGACCTTCTCAACGAAGTTGCCGTCCTCGCCCGTGCTGTCGGTGTACTTGTAGTGGATGAAGAAGAAGTCGAAGTTTCCCCACTCCGCCTTGGCCACGGCGAACTGATCCGTCAGTGTCTTGCCCGGCTCGACCACGGTCATTCCCACCAGCTTCGCCAGGCCGCGATACATCGGATAGACCGCGATCGCCGCCGACTTCAGGCCGTAGACCTTCTCCATCGTGGCGATGTTCGGAAACTTGGCGAACCCTCGCATCATCAGGAAGTTGGCCGGCTGTTCATCCTTGAGAATCTCCTTCGCCTGACGGAGGAACTCGGCGGCGATTTTTGCGGTCTTCTCAGAACCGGGATCGGTCGCCTTTGGCTCCAATGTGTGCAGGCCGGTCTGGAGCGGGTCGGTATCGAGAACCATGTCCCCGAGCCCTTCCCCTCGGAATCGAACGACTAGCCGATATTCCCGAACTGGCTTGACCAGGATTTCAACCCCGTCGATCTTCACCCCTTCGGCCAGCTTCGCCACCAGTTTCTCGCCGATTTCCGTCGGAATCCGGCCCGCGCGGCGGTCGGTCACGCGCCCTTCGGCGTCGATCGTGCAGAAGTTCCCCCGGATCGCCACATCCTGCGGGCCCACTTCCACCCCGATTCCGAGCGCTTCCAGCACCCCTCGACCGATCTGATACTCGAGTGGATCGAACCCAAAGAGCCCCAGGTGTCCCGGTCCCGAGCCCGGCGCAATCCCGTGAGCCACCGGAATGCTCAAGCCAACCGTCCCCTCGCTGGCCAGTCGATCCAGGTTCGGCGTATTCGCCTCCTCCAGCTCCGTCGGCCCGCCCGGCTCAATGGGCAATCCTCCCAGACCGTCGGCAATCAGCATGACGATCTTGGTCTTATTGTCGTCTCGGAGTTGCTTGATGAGTTCCTGCTGATTCATCGCGTGCGGGCTCTTTATTTTTTGCGCTCGGCGCTTGGGTGGGTCAGAGGATCGTTCAATCGCACCAGAGAGTCGGCATTGTCACCTTCATCGCCCTGCAAGGTCAACTCGACTCCCCCGCCTTCATTTTCGGGAATCCCTCGGAATCTCCCTCTACCGATTCCTTGGTTGGTGTGTTAGTATTCTCTTGGAAACTGAAGCCGGGGCGACCGCCCGACGTGCTTCTCATCATCCTTGCCGAAGTGGCGGAATGGCAGACGCGCCGGACTCAAAATCCGGTGGGGTAAAACCCGTGTGGGTTCGAGTCCCACCTTCGGTACTTTTTTTCGATTCGTGAAGCCCGGCGAACTTCGCCGGGCTTTTTTTGTGATGTTCGGAGCCTGATCCCATGAGCGACCGCATCATCTTGCGAACTGGCGAGGCCCTAGTTGAAGGGGATGAGGACCATCTGGCCGCTGAGCCCGAGGTGGTGATCGGCGAGCTGGATGGCCCCGTCGGCCACGCTTTGGCAAACCTGATCGGCGACCAGGTGAAGGGGCACACCAAGGTCTTTGCCATCCTGAACAGCGATGTCCAGGTCCGACCCGTGACGGTGATGGTCAGCAAGGTCACGGTCAACAACGCTCGGTACACCAACATCCTGATGGGAACGGTTCAGGCGGCTGTCGCCAATGGCGTGCTCGATGCCGTTCGCGCCGGTGACCTGCCGAAAGACAAGGTCAACGATCTCGGCATCATTTACTCCGTCTGGCTCGATCCGAGCGTCGTCGAGGTGGAATCGCTCGATCACGAAGCGCTCTTCCGCATCCACCGTGAGGCAACGGCCAAGGTCATCCGTAAGGCCATGCGGCACGAGCCCTCCATCGACTGGTTGCTTGAGAATCAAGCCAATGTTGAGCATTATTACCACCGCCTCGGGCTCGACGGTGAGCTGTAATCGATCGGCCTGACTTGGAGTTGCATCGACCGCCTGGAGGGGCGACTCGCCAACGATCTCCCCGGTTCCGTCGCCAACTCTGTCTGTCCGCAAGGCACTCATGCCTTGTGCGAAGGCGATTCGTGCGAGACGATGGGACCAAGGAGCATCGCGGCCGGGCAATGCCGCGATCGGCCCGTGACGCCCGTCGTTTTCGTTCGAGTCTCCGGATCGGACCTGCTTCGACCCCCGCGCCGACCTCGCCCGCGAGCGCTCCGGAGTCGAGCGTTTCCCTCCGGCGATCGTCCGGGCCAAGTCTCCGTACCCACCGCTCTGCGCGAGGATCGTGCGATGTCCCGACCGTTTTCCCGACCGACCGCCCTGCTCGGCGCGTCGGCCGCCGTCGTTCTGACGCTCCTCCTCGGAGGAGCAGGCGTAATACCCCAGGACGAGGGCGGGTTTGAATCCCTGTTCAATGGCAAAGACCTCTCCGGCTGGGAGGGAAACCCGGACCTCTGGTCCGTCGAGGACGGGCTCTTGACGGGCCGAACCTCCGCCGAATCACCGCTCAAATCCAATCAATTCTTGATTCATCGCGGCGAACCTGTCCGGGATTTCGAGCTGCGAGCCACCTTCCGCCTGATGGGCGACAATAACTCCGGTATCCAGTATCGGAGCCGTCGGTTTCCCGACGCCGGAGACTTCGTCGTCGGTGGCTACCAGGCCGACATCCATCCCTCCCCCGCCTACAACGGCATGCTCTACGACGAGCGCGGTCGTGGCATCGTGGCGCAGAGCGGCCAGCGCGTCGTCGTCACCGCCGACGGGGAAAAGAAGGTCGAGGGGCAGACCGAATCAGAACGTCCCGAACTCGACCTGAGCGACTGGAACGAACTGACCATCATCGCCCGAGGCAACAAACTTGTCCACAAGCTCAACGGGAAGACCGTCGCCGAAATCACCGACAATCAGGAGGCAGAACGTGAGTTGGAGGGGATCCTCGCCCTTCAGGTACACGCCGGTCCTCCCATGACCGTCCAGTTCAAAGACATTCAGCTCCGTCGATTCGAGAACACGGAAACCGCCGCCGCTCCCGCGCGGAAAAAGGCCCGCCGCAAGGTCCAGACGCCCCCTCCCGGCCAACAGGCGACCGACGCCGATCTGCTCAAGGTCGCCGATGGCTTCAAGGTCGAGCTGCTTCACTCCGTCCCGGCCGAGACGCAGGGCTCGTGGGTCTCGATGGCCGTCGATCCTGAGGGGCGCCTCATCGTCTCCGACCAGTACGGCAAACTCTTTCGCGTCACCGTTCCCCCGATCGACGAAGCGGGCGACGTCGTCGTCGAGCCGATCGACGTGAACATCGGTGAAGCTCAAGGCTTGCTTTGGGCCTTCGATAGCCTCTATGTCATGGTGAACCGAGGGGGCCAGTACGAGAGCGGCTTCTATCGGGTCCAGGACACCAACGGCGACGGCGATCTCGACACGGTCAAGCAGCTTCGCCCACTCCAGGGAGGCGGTGAGCACGGCCCCCACGCCATCATCCCCAGCCCCGAGGGTGACGCCCTCTTCGTCGTCTGCGGCAACGGCACCCAGTTGACCGACTTTCAAGCGACCCGCGTTCCCCCCATCTGGGGAGAAGATCATCTCCTGCCCCGGATGCCTGACGGTAACGGCTTCATGGCCAACGTCCTCGGCCCTGGAGGAGCGATCTACAAGGTCGATCCCGAGGGCGAAACCTGGGAGCTGATCTCCGTCGGCTACCGCAACCCCTACGACATCGCCTTTAACCGCCAGGGAGAATTGTTCACCTACGACGCCGACATGGAGTGGGATATCAACACCCCCTGGTATCGCCCCACCCGCGTCAATCATGCCGTCAGCGGTTCCGATTACGGCTGGCGCAACGGCACCGGCAAGTGGCCGTCCTACTACCTCGATAGCCTGCCTGCCGCGGTTGACATCGGCCCCGGCTCTCCCACCGGCATTGCCTTCGGCTACGGCGCGAAGTTCCCCCAGAAGTATCAAAACGCCCTCTACATCTGTGACTGGAGCTACGGCAAGCTCTACGCCGTGCACCTCGAACCCGACGGTTCCTCCTACACCGGCACCGCCGAGGAATTCATCACCGGCACCCCCTTGGCCCTCACCGACCTGGTCATTAATCCCAGGGACGGCGCGATGTACTTCGCCGTCGGCGGCCGTCGGACCACCTCCGGCCTTTACCGGGTGACCTACGACGGGGACGAATCGACCGCTCCCGCCGCGGTTGCCGACGATTCCGGCACCGAACTCCGCGCCTTGCGTCGGCAGCTCGAAGGTTTCCTCGGCCAGCAAGATCCGGCCGCCATCGACCTCGCCTGGGAAAACCTCGGCCACGAGGATCGTTTCGTTCGCTTTGCCGCCCGGGCGGCGCTCGAATTCCAGAATGCCGGCGCCTGGTCCGAGCGTGCCCTGGCCGAAGAAAACCCCCGAGCCGCGACGAATGCCCTGCTCGCCCTCGTCCGGGTCTCCGCTCCTGATCCCTTCCACCGGCGCCCGACCGATCCTCCGGTCGATATGCTCTTGAAGCAGCGGATTCAGAACGCCCTCGACCGTGTGGCCCAGTCCTGGGACGAACTCAGCTACACCGAGAAGCTCGATCTGCTCCGCGTCTACTCGGTCTTCTTCAACCGCATGGGACCGCCCGACGACCGGACCCGAGCCGAGCTCATCGCCCGCTTCGATGCCGTCTACCCCAGTTCCGGCGTCGAGCTGAATACCGACCTTGGCCGATTGCTCGTCTATCTCCAGTCACCGACCGCTGCGGCCAAGACCGTTGCCTTGCTCGAAGCGGCTCCGACGCAGGAAGAACAGATCGACTACGCCATGATGCTCCGCAAGCTCCAGCCCGGCTGGACTCCCGAGCTTCGCGAGCGCTACTTCCGCTGGTTCCTCAAGGCCGCGAACTACCGAGGCGGTTCGAGCTTCGCCAACTTCGTCCGCAACATCAAAAACGAGGCGGTCGAGGCCCTCACCGAGGACGAGCGGGTCGCGCTCCAGCCCATCATCGAGGCCCAGCCCGAACCGGCCGAGATTGCGGCCGTCCAGCGCCCGTTCGTTAAGGAATGGACGCTTGAGGAACTGACCGGCCTGATCGAGGACGGTCTCGGCGGAGGACGCGACTATGACCGTGGTCGTCGCCTCTTTGCCGAAACCTCTTGCTTCTCCTGCCACCGATACGCCGGGGAAGGGGGGGCCGTCGGCCCCGACCTGACCGGCATCGCCGGCCGCTTCAGCCCCCGCGACCTGCTTGAGTCGATCCTCGTCCCAAGCAAGGAGGTCAGCGACCAGTACTCCGCCGTCATGATCGCCACCGACGACGGCCGGGTTGTCACCGGCCGGATCGTCAACCTCAACGCCGACAACCTGATGATCATGACCAACATGCTCGAACCCAACGCCCTCGAAGGCGTTGCCCGCTCCCGGATCGAGGAGATGCAGCCCTCGCCCGTCTCCATGATGCCCGAGGGCTTGCTCAACACCCTTGAGGAGGATGAGATCCTCGACCTCCTCGCCTACCTCCTCTCCCGAGGCGACCGCGAGGCCGAGATGTTCGACTGACCGACCGGGACTTTCCAGCACCCTCTCCTCCTCTCGCGGGGAGGGGGGGCTCGGGAAGCACTCAAGCCCTGGATGGCGAGCCGTACCCACGGAGGCCGACTGCCAACTCTTGGCGGTCGGCCTCCGAGCGTTTCTCCGCAAGCCAGCCTGCACAATCTTCCTTCCGAAAGTGACTGCCGACGCTTCAATTCCCGATGATATCTTCGGCGGCAGTTCGCCTCCTTGTCCCTTGTCCTCCCGCCCATAACCGGTGACTTGCACCTGCTGAGCGTGCCTCACGCCAGGTTCACCCCGGGTGACTCCTCGTGGTCATCGATCGCCCAGCCGTTACTGCCTGGTTCGACCTTGAAGATTCCCTTTGATTTCCCGAAACGAACTGATGATCCGTGACCGAACCCCAGAATTCTCAAACGATTACGATTGGCAAACCCGGTTCGTACCAGGCGCACCTAACGGCGCACCGCAAGCGCACCGGCTGGCGCACCGAGATTGCCTCGAACTTCGGTTCTCCGGCGCACCACGCCGCGCACCTTGGGCGCACCGCAACCGTCTCCGACCCCTGGCTCTGAAGTGTCGAACTCGACTCCCGGGAGAAATCATCCCGGCAAAGTCCGAAACGTTTTCCCAAATCGGGCCAGGACGGAAGCGGAACGAACTGCGTCGCGCCATTCCCGAAACGAAAGGGGTTATGGCTATCGTAACATAAGATTCGATCAGCAATTACGACCAATGTTTCGTCTCGTCGAGAAGCGCACCGTTCCGCGCACCATCAGCGCACCGAACCGAGCCGGTCTCCTGAGGGACCGACCGTTTTCGAATGCTGATACGCACACGACCGTCCCGATCCACCCTCAAATTGAGGGTGCCGAGTCGGCCTCGGGTCGGGATAATACGATCTCTCTTGACCGCCCTTTGATTTCGACTTCCTCTCCGATCCGATTTGGCTGGAGCACACGGATGACCTTTCTTTCCGACCGCGACCCCGAGGTCTTTGACGCCATTGTTGCCGAGGAGCGCCGCCAGCGCGACGAGCTGGAGCTGATTGCCTCGGAAAATTACACCAGCCGAGCCGTGATGGAAGCCGTCGGGTCGGTCCTGACCAACAAATACGCCGAAGGTTTGCCCGGTCGCCGCTACTACGGCGGTTGCGAGCACGTCGACACGACCGAACGCCTCGCGATCGCACGTGCCAAGCAACTGTTCGGGGCCGATCACGCCAATGTCCAGCCCCACTCCGGGGCCTCGGCCAACCTGGCCGTCTACTACGCTGCCCTCGAAATCGGCGACACCGTGCTGGCGATGGACCTGGCCCACGGCGGCCACCTGACCCACGGCATGCCCCTGAACTACTCCGGACGCTGGTACAAGACCATCGGCTACGGCGTTGATCGTGACACCGAACGGCTCGATTATGACGCCATCGCCCGGCTCGCCCGCGAACACCGGCCGAAGCTCATCCTGGCCGGGGCCAGCGCCTATTCCCGGATCATCGACTTCGATCGGATCGCCGAGGTCGCCCGAGAGGTCGGGGCCCTGCTGATGGTCGACATGGCCCACATCGCCGGCCTGGTCGCCTCGGGATTGCACCCGAACCCCGTCCCGGTGGCCGACTTCGTCACCTCGACCACGCACAAGACCCTCCGGGGGCCCCGAGGCGGCATCACCATGTGCCGCGCTGACTGGGCCAAGAAGATCGACATGGCCGTTTTCCCTGGCCTTCAGGGTGGCCCCCTCGAACACGTCATCGCCGGCAAGGCCGTCTGCTTCGGCGAGGCTCTGGCCGACGACTTCAAGACCTACTCCGCCCAGGTGATTACCAACGCCCGAGCCCTCGGTGAGGAGCTCGCCCGCGGAGGCTTCCGGCTCATCTCGGGAGGGACCGACAACCACCTGATCCTCATCGACGTCTCGACCAAGGGCCTGACCGGCAAGATCGCCGAGGCCGCCCTCGGCCGCGCTGGGATCACCGTGAACAAGAACCTCATCCCGTTCGACCCCCGCAAGCCGCTCGACCCCAGCGGCATCCGCATCGGCACCCCCGCCCTGACCACCCGAGGGATGAAGGAAGACGCCATTCGTCAGGTCGGCTCCTGGATCGTTGCCGTGCTCGATGCCCCGGACGACGACACGCTCACCACCCGAATCCGTGGCGAGATCGCCGAATTTACCCGCGATTACCCCGTGCCGAGCGACGCTCCCGCCCCGGCCGCCGTCTGAGTCGGAAACCGGCCGCCGGATGGAAAATCCAAACCACACCATCCGGCGGTACTGTCTCTTGAATCTTTCGCAAGTCACTCATGTTTGACGCTTGCCCCGGCTCGACGAGCCGGAACGCTCTTTCTCAACCAAAGAACACTTGAGTTCACTCGGACGTGTTCTGATCAGGGTCGAATCCAGCCCCGACCCAGAGATTTCCTTTCCAATCGACGGGAATCGGGCCGGAAAGTTGACCATCATGCGAATCATGGCTAAGATTGCGAACATTCGAAGTCAATCGCATCGGATCGAGGTCGAGCCATGACGGTCGAAGCCCCCCCGAATCTCAAGGTGGACCTGGCGGACGCGAGTCAACGACTGCAATCCGCCTCGGCCTGGGAGATCCTCCGCTGGTCGGTCGAGACGTTCGGCTCCAAGCTGACGATGGCCACGGCGTTCGGTCCCGAGGGATGCGCGATCCTTCACATGCTGTCCCATGTCGACCCCGATCGACAGGTCCGTGTCTTCAACCTCGACACCGGCTACCAGTTTCCCGAGACGCTTCGCCTCCGCGATCGCATCGCCGAACGCTACGGAATCGAGGTGGAACTGGTCCGGGCCGACTCGACCGTTGCCGAGTTCGAGGCCGCCAACGGCGGGCCGGTTTATGCGAAGGAACCCGACCGCTGCTGCTTCGAACGGAAGATCGTTCCGCTGCGTCGCGCTGTGGTCGGCTACGACGCCTGGATTTCCTCCATCCGCGCCGATCAATCGGTCCACCGAGCCAAGGCGAACATCGTGGGCTGGGACGCAAAGTTCGACCTCGTGAAGGTCAACCCCTTGCTCCAGTGGTCGCGTCGCGATGTCTGGGCCTTTGTCGTGGCCAATGCGATCCCGTACAACCCCTTGCACGACCAGGGCTACCCATCGATTGGCTGCTGGCCCTGCACTCGCCCGGTCTCCGAAGGTGAGACCGACGAACGAGCCGGCCGCTGGGCCGGTCAGGCGAAGACCGAATGCGGCCTTCATTCGCTCGACAGCAGCCAGCTGTAATCGGTGGGGCTTTCGATCGATCCCTGGTCACACTTCCCGAATCTCTCGTACGAGTGTCGATGCCCTTGGAATCTGCCTTCCGCTGATGAAACTCTCCGCGAAAGCCGAATATGCCTGTTTGGCGATGCTTGCCCTCGCCCGCCATCGGCCCGACGAGCCCCCCATGCGCATCCGGGAAATCGCGGAGAGCCAGGGAATTCCCGAACGCTACCTCGTCCAGATTTTGCTCCATCTCAAGGGAGCCGGTCTGGTTTCCAGTGTCCGGGGCGCTTCGGGAGGCTACCGCCTGACAAAGTCCCCCGACCGGATCTCGATTGGTGAAGTTCTGCTGGCAATTGACGGCCCCGAAGAACCGCACCGAGAGCCCCAGGCCCCCGAAGCTCGGGCCCTCGCCTCCGTCTGGGACGAGATCCGGCGCGCTGAGCAGGCTGTGCTCGATCGGATCAGTCTGGCCGACGTCGCCGAGCGAACGGCCCCGCGAGACTGGGTCATTTGATGCCTGGCCGCGACATTCTCGGATCGCCTGCCATCGCATCCGATGACCTGGCTTTGTTACGATTCGGAAGTGTTCTGTATTGGTTCGACTCCGATTGAGGAGTCTTTCAGAAGGAGACCCTGACGATTTCTGCCTCGACTTCCCATCCTGGTCCCAACACCCCCTATGGCGGATCGCTGGTTGACCTGATCGTCGATGACGCCCGCGCCGCCGAAATGCGGGCAACCTCTCAAGAGTACCCGAGCCTGACGCTCGACGAACGTGGTCTCTGTGACCTGGAATTGCTGGCCACCGGCGGCTTCTCGCCGCTTCGAGGCTTCATGGGTAAGGCCGACTACGAGCGAGTAGTCGCCGAGATGCGCCTGGCCGACGGCACCCTCTGGCCCTTGCCGGTCACCCTGCCCGTCGATCCCTCCCAGGGAGTGACCGAAGGCAAGCCGCTGGCCCTCCGAGACGTCTACGGCAACCTGCTCGCCTTCCTCCATGTCGAGGAAATCTACGCATACGACAAGGAGGCCGAGGCCAAAGGGGCCTACGGCACGACCGACGCCAAGCACCCCTCCGTCGCCTATCTGAACCGCCAGCCGGGCCACTACGCCGCCGGCAAGCTCGAAGTCATCCGTGTCCCACCACACTACGACTTCGTCGAACTCCGCAAGACCCCGGCCGAGGTCCGAGCCCACTTCACCGAGAAGGGCTGGGAGAAGGTCGTTGCCTTCCAGACCCGAAACCCCTTGCACCGGGCCCACGAAGAACTGACCAAGCTCGCGGCCAAGCAGGTCGGCGGCGGCCTGCTCATCCACCCGGTCGTCGGTGTCACCAAGCCTGGAGACGTGGACCACTTCACCCGTGTCCGCTGCTATCGGGCCCTGGTGGACGACTACTACGACGAGAACTCGGTCGTCCTCAGCCTCTTGCCGCTGGCGATGCGGATGGCCGGACCTCGCGAGGCCCTCTTCCACGCGATCATCCGCCGCAACTTCGGCTGCACCCATCTCATCGTCGGTCGAGACCACGCCGGCCCCGGCAACGATTCCTCGGGCAAGCCCTTCTACGGGCCGTACGACGCCCAGGAATTCATGCAGAAGTATGGCGATGAAATTGGCATGGGCATGGTCGATTTCAAGTTGATGGTCTACCTGCCCGACGAGGACCGGTACTGCCCCATCGACGAGGTCCCCGAAGGGGTCAAGACCGCCAACATCTCCGGTACCCAGGTCCGCGACGACTATCTCGCCAAGGGCGTGCCCCTGCCCGAGTGGTTCAGCCGCCCTGAGGTTGCCGAGATCCTTCGCGAGACCAACCCGCCGAAGTTCAACCAAGGGTTGACGATCTGGTTCACCGGCCTTTCCGGATCGGGCAAGAGCACCATCGCTCACGCCTTGACCGAACGCCTGGCCGAGTACGGTCGCAACGCCTCGATGCTCGACGGCGACGAGATCCGGACCCACCTGTCGAAGGGGCTCGGCTTCAGCAAGGAAGATCGAGATACGAACATCCGTCGCGTGGGCTACGTCGCTGGCCTGGTCGCCCAGCACGGCGGCACGATCCTCTGCTCGGTGATCAGCCCCTATCGCGAAACTCGCGACGAAGCCCGCAAGATGTCGAAGGGGAACTTCGTTGAGATCTTCTGCGACACCCCGCTCGATGTCTGCGAGCAGCGCGACGTGAAGGGCCTCTACGCCAAGGCCCGCAACGCCGTCGCCTCCGGCAAGCCGATGGGCTTCACCGGCGTGGACGACCCGTACGAGGCCCCGTTGAATCCCGAGGTCACGCTCGATACGAGCAAGCTCTCGGTCGAGCAGTGTGCCGACCAGATCATTGAGGCCTTGCTGAAGCTCGGGTACATCCAGCCTCACGGCCACCGTTGATTCGAAGCCTGAACCTCGCCGGGTCATCGACAAACCGATCCGGCTCGGGTAAAGTTCTCCGCATGCTCCGAAGGGCCTGAGGATTCTCTCGCCCTTTGGATCTCCGCAACGAGGAAGGGACGCCGCTTCAGAGGACCACGGAGGGTCCGCCATGTCTCATTCGACATCGTCTCCTCCCTTAACCCGGACGACTTCGGGTTCGCTGAACGCTCGCGAGACTGGGACGTGTCTCGGCAACGATGGGTCCCGGGACGATCCTAGCCGGCTCGACCTGTGGGCCGATTGGTGTTTCCAGCGCGTGCTCCCCTTGGCAACGGCAATACTCTGCCTGTTCATGCTCGCGAGCTGGGTGCCGCATTACCTCTCCTGGCCCTGGTGGCCCGATCTGGATACCAACGCGACCATGGCCCTGGCCTGGTCTGAGGGAATCCGACCCTACCGCGACTTCTCGGCCTTCGCATTCCCCGGACAAATCCTGCTGTTCCGTGGGCTGATTGCCGTGTTCGGTCCGGGAAAGACCTGGCCGATCTATGCCCTCGATGCTGCAATGGTTGCCGGGCTGGGGCTGTTGCTCATCCGTTGGTCGCGTCGTCATTTTGAGGGTGTCTGGCCGGGGCTCGTCGGGTTCGCGGCCTTGCTTGGCTATGTCACGAACCTGAACTTCTCACTGGCGGCCCAACGCGACTGGCAGGCCACGTGGTTCATTGCCGTGGCCTTGCTCTCGTCGACGACGTGGCCGGGCCGATGGGGGCGGGTGGCTTCGGCCCTGGCAACCGCCGCTGCTCTGTCCTTTCGACCCCACGTCATCGTCTTCGCACCGGCGCTGCTCTGGGCTGTTGTGGAATCGGACCGAGAGAACGCCCGGTCATCGATCGTCCGATGGATCGCGCTGGTGACGGGCGGAGTGGTCCTGGCCTTCTCGCCGCTCATCATTCAAGGAGTGTTTGATGATTTCCTGCGAGGGGTTCGGCTTGCCTCGTATGGAAGTCGGTATAACCGGGCGACACCGTTCGGGATCATCGCGGGAGTCGTTCGTCAGGCAACCGAGCTTCGATGGCTGGCCCTGCCAGTGATCCTCGGATTGCTTGCGAACTCGAGCGGACACGCAATCCATCGTGAAGCTCGGATCTGGCTGCTGGCCGCGATCGGCGTCCTGTGGTACAAGCCGCTGCACCCGTTTCCGCATGATTATCTTGACCATCCTCGATGGGTCGTATGGTCGGTGATGCTGGGCCTGATCGCGGCAAGTCTCTTGAAGCGAACCGATCTTTCAGGTCAGCTTCGACTGGCACTGGGCTTGGTTGTGTTGGCGGCCGCGGTCCCTGCCAAGCCGGCATTTTGTGACACGAGGGCTGCCCTGGCGGCAATCGTCGATCGCAACACTCAACACTCCTCGACTCCGCCCGGGTATGTCCATCATATGACGGCGTACCAGGCCAACCTTTATCCCTGGCGTGACTATCAAGCCGCAATCGGCCATCTCCGAAATGAGTTGGGAGCCTCAACCACGGTCGCGAACTTGCTGAGCTATCAGCTTTCGGCTGTCGGGGTTGCAGGACGCTTGCCGGTGTTCCGAAATGAATCGGGATTCCTGTGGAAAAGCCAGGTCGGATGGGATGATCAGGTGTTTCTTGATCAACTTGAGGCCGCGGTCGATTCCGTGGTGATCTGGTCACCCGATCTGGAAGGGCCCGAGCCGGACCTTCTCTCTCCGGCGATGGCCGAGGCGGTTCGCCTGTGGTACGAACCGGATCAGTCTTTCGGGAACATCGAGATCTGGAAACGAAAGCCGTCGAGAGAGACCGCCCAAGGCGAGTAAGGCTTATCGGTCGTTCAGGATTCGTTGATACCACAGGAGCAGACGCTCCAGGTCGTTCAGCTCTTCAAGCTCCGCGCGTCGAGCAACCAGCAACGCCGGGTCCGAGGTGATTACGTCGGCAACTCCTCGTTGAACAAGTGTGACGAATTGGTCTGGATCGCTGACCGACCAAACATGGACCGGTCGGCCTCGTCGGCGTGCTCGGGCGATGAAGTCGTCGGTCGCAAGGGCATCGCGGACACTGAGGAAGTCGAGATCGAGTCGGGTCGGGTCGCCCACGGCCTCGAACACGATGAAGCCGACGCGCATTTCGGGTGCCTGGCGGCGGACCTCAGCGAGTGCAGGATACGAGAGGGTTGAGATGACACAACGTGAGTGAGCCTGCTTCCGCTCAAGGGCTTCAAGGACTCCGCGGACCAGAGGAGCTGGATCTGATTGGGTCCGTGTCAGCTTCAACTCGATGTTGAGTCCGAGACGGTCGCCAGCCTTATCGAGGGCTTCGTCGAGGGTTGGAATGCGTTCTCCCTTGAATTCGGGGGCGAACCAGGAACCGACATCGAAGGCCCGGACCTCTTCAAAGGTCAGGTCGGAGAGGCGTCGAGGATCGTTGGCCAGTCGCATCAGGTCTTCGTCATGAAAAACAACGACCTGGCCGTCGGAGGTCAGTTGGACGTCGATCTCGGCCGCGTCGGCACCAGAGGCGAGGGCGGCTCGGATGGCAGCCAGGGTGTTTTCGGGAGCGTCGTGGGCCGCTCCGCGGTGCGCGGTGATGGTGACGGTTGGTGAAACGCCGACGGTTGCGAGGAGTCCCAGCGCTGCCAGAGAAGACATCACGACCAGGAGCATGACCCCGACGAACACCTTGCGAAGGAGACGACGCCTCGAAAGGGCGCGGAGTGTTTTCAGCTCTGAGGCCCTGAGGGTGTGTCGATCCGGCTCGATGAGACCGTGTTCATGTGCGATTCGAAAGATCACCAGGCCAACCAGGATTGAGCCCGAGATTTCAACGGCCTCGAACAGGAGGAAGTGAATCCCGAGCAATCCTCCCAGAGCAGGGATGGTGATGTCCAAGCGTTCTGGAATCAGGCTTAGCACCCGGTCACTGATGCTTGCGAACAGTCCGGCCGCGAGAGCCCCGAGCAGCGCCACTGCGAGCGTTGCGGCGATCAGGAGCCCCAGGTTCCTCATCGACTGACCAGAGACGCGCTGCTTGCTGGTGCGTAACGCATCTGCCGCGGAACTACCTTCGACAAGCATCAATGGGAGTGAGACCAGCCATTGGAGGAACATTCGCACCACGAAGAATGTTCCCACGGCAATCGTAAGACCGGCCACCATCACACCGATCCAGAATGGGCGAGGACGGGCCTTGGTGAGAAAGTAGAGGTCGGCGTCTGACCAAAGCAACCAGTAGGCCAGCCCAACCAACGTGAGGACCGGGAGGACGACCAGTGCGTACCGGGCGATCTGCTGGACACCGAGTTGAATCATTCCCGGAATGTTGAGCAGCACCCGCCAGAAGGCTCCGAACGCCGAGAGGTGGCGACCTCTGAGCCTGGCATCAGCGATGAGGATGGCCCCGGCATGCTGGAGGAACAAATTGAAGACCGTGACAATTCCCGTCACAAGGACCACGGTCAGGCCAAGCGGGGAGAAAGCGAAGGTGATCAACTCGACATTTCCGACCGCATAGCGTCCCGTCATGCCAATCAGCGATCGCAAGAGCCAGGCACTTGCAGGGGCGATGAGGATGAAACCTGCGATCCGATAAAGAACCTCATATCCGACAAGAGGGGCGAACGAACGGCTGAAGTCCCCCAACACTTGCTTCAGAATTGAGGGGAGCGAAGTCTGTGGCTTCATTGAAGCATCCCACGGCCCTGTGCGGAGGAATTCACGGGGAGCAGAACGTCGCCTGGAGTCAAAGCCCTTGTGGGCTCAGGGATTGTGGCACCGTTGCCTTCGCTGCGGTGAGAACCAATCCTCAGGAGCCGATGAGGTCTCGAATCGCTTCACGAGTGGCCGGGCGAATCACACCCCGTTCGGTGATCAAGGCAGTGATCAACGTCGCCGGCGTCACATCGAAGGCAGGGTTATAAACCTCGATGCCTTCGGGGGCCGTTGCGTAACCGAACCCGTGGGTAATCTCTCGCGGGTCGCGTTGCTCGATCGGAATGGAAGCACCGTCGGGCAGGCTCAGGTCGAAGGTGCTCGACGGCGCCGCGACGTAGAACGGGATGTCGTGGGCTCGGGCTGCCAGTGCCACGGAGTAGGTGCCGATCTTGTTGGCGGTATCGCCATTGGCGGCGATTCGATCGGCGCCGACGACGACAGCCTGGACTCGTCCTTCCTTCATGACCTGAGCGGCCATGTTGTCGCAGATCAAGGTGACGGGAATTCCACGGCGCTGGAGTTCCCAGGCGGTCAGACGAGCCCCTTGAAGCAGTGGCCGGGTTTCATCAGCAAAGACATGAACCGACTTGCCCTGTTCGGCGGCGGAAAAGATCACGGCCAGGGCGGTTCCATAGTCGGCCGTGGCCAGGCCGCCGGCGTTGCAGTGGGTAAGCACCCCCTGGCCCGGTTTCAGAAGCTCGGCACCGAAGCGGCCGATGGATCGGCACATGGCTCGATCTTCATCCTGGATCGCTCGGGCTTCCGTGAGCAATCGCTCCAGTAGAGCACTGGGATCGGAGAGACGAGAGGCTTCGGCCTCAACGGTGCGGTCCATGCGGTCGAGTGCCCAGAACAGATTCACTGCCGTGGGGCGGCTGGTCCGCAAGTGGGCGGTGGCGTCATGGAGGGCAGAGCGGACCGACTCGATGGATTCGGTCCCCTGGCTGCGAGCGCCCAAGAGGGCACCAAAGGCCGCGGCGATGCCAATGGCAGGAGCGCCGCGGACCCGAAGCATCTTGATCGCTTCCCAGACCTGATCGACCGTCTGACAGTCGATTCGGGTGAACATCCCGGGCAGGAGGGTCTGGTCAATCAGACGAACGCACCCGTTCTGGGCCGAACCGACCCAGCCGACGGTTTCGATCGTCGGGCTGAGGTCGTTATCGCTGGAATCGACGGTCATTCGTCGTCTTCCTCGTCGTCTTCCTCGATCTCTTCGGGGTCGATCCAGGAGTAGAATTCGGAGTAGAGTTTCCAGATGGTCCGCATTGCCTTTTCCGACTCGTCGCCCTTCAGGGGGCCATGCTCACCGGCGTAGCCGGCCACCCGAGCGGCGATTTCGAGGAGTTCGAGGTTCTGCTGACGCATCGAGAGGAAAATCTGCGTTCGGGCATCGGCCCCGAGTTCGCTGAGAAGTTCGGTGGCGTCGATTTCTTCGTGTTCGGCGTCGTGTTCGTGACCGTTGTCCATGGTAGGGCTCCGGAAAGGATCTCGGGGAGAGAGAGGAGGGAATCGGGTCAGGCAGTCTGGGCCCAGGGGGTGAACGGAAGGCCGAAGGTTTCCGCCACGGCGCGGTTGGTGACCTGGCCCGCGACGATGTTGATCCCCTGGGCAATGCCGGGGGTTTGCTCGGCAACGGTTCGCCAACCCTGGGTTGCGAGCTTCAAGGCATAGGGCAGAGTGACGTTGCAAAGGGCGTAGGTGCTCGTCCGGCCAACGGCGCCAGGCATGTTGGTCACGCAGTAGTGGACCACGTCATCGACGACGTAGGTCGGGTGGCGGTGGGTGGTGGGTCGGCTTGTTTCGAAGCAGCCACCCTGGTCGATCGCGACATCGACGACGACCGCGCCGGGTTTCATGCGTCCGAGATCGGCCCTGGTGACCAGTCGGGGGGCCCGGGCTCCGGCAATGAGGATGGCGCCGATGACCAGATCGGCCCGCTCGATCGATTCTCGGATGGTGTGGCGGTCGGAGTAGAGGGTGGTGACGTTGGGGGGCATGATATCGTCGAGATACCGAAGCCGGTCGAGGTTGATGTCGAGGATACGGACATTCGCCCCAAGGCCTGCGGCAACCTTCGCGGCGTTGGAGCCGACGATGCCTCCACCGAGAACCGCGACTTCCGCCGGAGCGACGCCGGGCACTCCGGCGAGAAGAATCCCTCGGCCTTCCTGCGGGCGTTCGAGGAACTTGGCCCCTTGCTGGATGCTCATGCGGCCGGCCACCTCGCTCATGGGGGTGAGCAAGGGGAGATGTCCTCGGGCATCGGCGATGGTTTCGTAAGCGATGGCCGTGATGCCGCTGTCAATGACGGCGCGAGTCAGAGCCTCGTCGGCCGCGAAGTGGAAGTAGGTGAAAACGACCTGACCGGATCGCATCTTCGGCCATTCGGCGGGTTGAGGCTCCTTGACCTTTATGACGAGGTCAGAACGAGACCAGATCTCGTGAGCGTCGGAGACGATGGTCGCGCCAACGGATTCATAGAAGGAGTCGAGTAACCCACTGCCCAGCCCGGCCCCGGCCTCGATCAGGACCGAGTGACCGGCGGCCGTGAGTTCCTCGGCTCCGACGGGCAACAGACCAACGCGGTATTCGTCTTCCTTGATCTCTCGGGGCACCCCGATGATCATGGTGCGGCTCCGATGGGGACGCGGGCGAAGAATTGATCCCCTATTCGACCAGAGCGCAGGGGAAGATCGCAAGCCGGGCGCGAGGGAGGTCGCCCGGCCGAACGATCAGGTGGAAGAACCGGGTTGCTCAGGCTTCGGTCTTGGCCGCTTTGGGATTGCGGCGGAGGGCCTGGTCAGCCCGCCAGTCGGTGAGGAGGGACTTGAGTTCCTCGAAGGTGACCCCACCATGATCGTCGCCGGACTCCCAGCGCTTCATCAGTTCGCGGTGCCGATCGCGCAGAGGGCCCCGGGGAAGGAACCGGCCCTTGAACTTCTTGAGAACCTTCAGGCGAGGATCGGGAGCGGGTCGGTCGGCGTTTTCTGGCGCGGCCATGGGTCGAGTCCGTATCGGAGGGAGAACGAACAGAGCCGCACCGGAGCGCGGCCGTTGAAGGTCTAGATCATACCGATGGACGATCGATTGCTTCAAGGTGAAGCCAGACGGAGGGAGTGAAGAACCGCGGGGCGGAGATCGATCGTGCTGGGGGTGTTAGACCCGAGGGGACCGGGAGGGGCTCCCAGGCGTTCGGAGTTTCCAGAGTTTCGGACCAGAGAGGGCAGAGCGGGGTTCGGCGGTCACGCTGGACGAACTCCGAAGATGAGGGGCGCCTGGGACCTCGGTTCCCGCATCGAGTCGATAGGAACGCAGCCCATGAAGGACCAGTTCGGCAACGCGGAGGGCGTCGAGGGCCTCGGTCCCCGGAACACGGGGGGCGTGACCGAATCGAACGGCGTGGACGAAGTCGGTCAGTTCGGCGGTGAGTTGGTCGACGGGGGCAGGGGGGGCGATTTGCTCGACCTGCAAGACGTTGCCGAACAGGTGGTCGCGGATGGCGTCGGGACGGGTGAGATCAACGCCTTCGAGGTTCATCTCACCGCGACGAAGGGCTTCGGACGGACGGACGAGCGTCGCCTGTCGGGAGGCGAAATCGATCGAGGCGTAGCCTTCGGCTCCCCAGAGCCTCATCCGACGAGAGGCCTGATAGCTGGCTCGGCTGGCGGAGATGTCGGCGATGCAGCCGTCCTCAAATTCGAGTCGGGCCTGGGCCAGGTCTTCATGACCCCCGAAGACGGGAGTGCCCAGGGCCGAGACCGCCACGACCGGAGCCTTGACGAGCGAGAGAATGAGGTCGATGTCGTGGATCATCAGATCGAGCACGGCGCCGACGTCGGTCGATCGGAAGGTATAAATGCCCAGGCGTTCGGCGTCGAGGTAGCGAGGCCGAGGGCAGCGGTCGAGGGTGACTTCCCAGATGGGATTGAAGCGTTCGATATGGCCGACGGCCAGAATTGCACCGGAGTTTCGGGCCAGTTCCACCAGCTCTCGACCTTCGGCGGCGGTGCCTGCGAGCGGTTTCTCGACCAGCGCGTGAATGCCTCGGGAAAGGAAGGCGCCCGCGACTTCGTGGTGGAGTGTTGTTGGCACGGCGACCGAAACGGCGTCGACGCGGTCCAGGAGTTCTCGGTAATCATCGAAGGCTGACGCACCAAGCGGTCCGGCGACGGCGAGTGCCTGATCCGTCCGAACATCGGCCACTCCGACGAGTTCCACCCCGTCGATCCCCGCGAGGATCCGGGCATGGTGCCTGCCAAGATGCCCCACTCCCACAACAGCGACCCGCAACCGATCCCTGGTCGTCACCTTCCGCTCCTTCTTCAAGCCATCCGGGCGATTCGTCGCGTGGCATTGCGATGAGTTAACCGATGGAACCTTCGCCGCGTCCGATTACCGCTCCGACGGCGTCCGGGAATCGTCGAAGTGCCTCTCGGGCCCGGCCATGCCGGCCGGATTGTTGGGCGTGCAGCGATTCGAGGAGGCGGATCACTTCATGAGTCATGTGACCAAGATCCACCAATCGGTTGGCCGCTGCGTTCAGGTCGAGACCGGCACGATAGATCAGGCGGTGCGCTTCGCGCAGCGACCGAATCGAGGGTCGGGAAAAACCCCGGCGCTTCAGGCCGATCAGGTTGATGGATCGCACCTTCGAAGACGATCCGTCGACGAGCAGATAGCGGGGGATGTCTCGGAAAATTCTGGCCGGCCCGCCTGCGAAGGCATGTTCCCCAACCGTGGCGGCAGGGTGAACATCGACGCCAGCGGTGAGCTGAGCGAAGGACTCGATTCCGGCCATCAGGCCCAGGCGAACCCCGGCGCCCAGCATCACGTCGTCTTCGATCCAGGCGTCTCCGGAGATGGCCACGTGAGGTCCGAGCTGGTTGCGGCTGCCGATCCGAGTTCCTGAACCGGTGCCGGCCTCGATCGAGGCCCCTTCGCGGATTGTGTTCTCCTCGCCGATCACGACCCGGCCGAGCGGTCTACCGGGCGGAGGGACGGTTCCAATGACCGAGAAGGGGCCAATCCGGTTGCGATCGCCCATCTGGACGGAACCGAACAGGCAGACGTGGGCGATCAGGTGGGTCCCCGAGCCTAGCCGCACGTCGGGACCAACGACACAGTACGGTCCGATCTCGACGTCGTCGGCCAGTTCGGCGCCGGGATCGACGGTTGCCGTGTCGGCGATTCGAATCGCCATGAGCATTCCCCTCCCTGGAACGCATTGCCGGTCGAGGGGGCAAGGCCCGCGCGGCGAGCATGGAGCCATGCCTCGCGTCGCGGACCAGCCCGGTCAGAGATCGTCGATGGATCGGATCAGGCTGCAACCTGATCGGTTGGCAGCACGGCGAATCGCAGACGAGCCTCGGCGGCAATCTGGTCACCGATGCGGGCGACGCCGTGAGCCTCGGCCATCTTGGATCGGGCCCGGAACCGATCGATTTCCAGCACGAGTTGATCGCCGGGAACCACCTGCCTCCGAATTTTCACGTCGTCGATCGAGGCGATCATGGCCATGTGGCGGTCGGGATCGAACCGATGGCTAATGAGGATTCCTGCGGCCTGAGCCAAGGCTTCGAGGATCATGACTCCTGGCATGACTGGGCGGTCAGGCCAGTGTCCGGGAAAAAACGGTTCATTGAACGTGACATTCTTCAACGCTTTGAGCGTTCGGCCCGGATCGATCGAGAGAACGCGATCGAGCAAGAGAAACGGGTAACGGTGGGGCATCAATCGCATGATTGCGCCGATGTCCATTGCCGGCGGAGTTGTCGAGATCACGCAGCACTCAGAGGCCGACTCCGGTTCCGAGCATTCTTCTTCGGCGGCGAGCAAGGCCCGGGCAAGTTCGACGTTCAGGCTGTGACCGGAGCGATGGGCCACAACATGGCCGACCAGATCCTTGCCGATCAAAGCAAGATCGCCCATCACATCGAGCAGTTTGTGGCGGGCACACTCGTCTGGAAACCGAAGGGAATTGCCGATCAGACCATCGGAGCCGAAGATCAAGAGGTCGGCCTCGCTTGTTCGGGAGCCAATGCCAGAGGCGCGGAGGGCCTCGGCTTCGGCGGCGAGCAGGAACGTCCGGGCGGGAGCGATCTCGCGAAGGAAGCGTTCGGGAGACGGTTCGGCGAAGTACGCCTGCGCGGGGATAGGCGAACCGTTGCCGTAGTCGAGCTGGTAGGAAAGGACGAGGCGATCGGGTTCTCCCGGATAGGCGGCAACCGATGCCTTGCCGTCTCGAACCGAGACGGGGCGGTCGATCACCAGAACCTGTCGGGGGCGGTCCTGCTCGATCGCACCGGCAGTGGCGAGAGCTCGGGCGAAGGCGAGAGAGGACCCGTCCATTCCCGGAGTTTCAGGTGCGTCCAGCTCGACCGTGCAGTTGTCAATCTGGAGCCCGGCAAGCGCGGCCATGACGTGCTCGACCAGCTCGACCACGGCCTCACCGCGTCGAAGGGCCGTCCGACGCTCCCGGGGCTCGACGTAGGTTGCCAGTGCCGGCACGGAAGGCCGGTCGGGAAGGTCAACCCGGACGAACTGGATGCCGGAATCGGCATCGGCGGGTCGGAACCGGACGGTGACGTCCGATCCGAGAAGATAGCCGATGCCCCGGACCTCGGCGTCTCGGGCGATCGTCCGCTGCGGTCGCGATCCTCGCGTGGTCATGCCGGCGTGATCTTTCCTTGATCGGGTGAGCCCGTCGGTTCGATCGGCACCGCCGGGCGAAGGAAGGGGGCGACCGGTGCGGATCGGTCCAGGATGTTCGTAAACGGATGGAGAGAGACAGGGTCGGGTACCCTTGCAGATCAGAACGGCCCCGACCCCAATCGATCCGTCTCAGTTGCCGCCGGCTGCGGGGGCGGTTGCAGGGGTTCCGGCGGCGGGTGCAGCACCACCCTGCTGCCCTTGTGCCTTCCGTTGCTTGTGGTACGCATTGAGCGTGGTGACAACCTGATCGGTGATGTCGGCCGTGGGGTCGTTCCAAACGACATTCCGAGCGACGGCGGCCATCACATCGTTGGGGTTCTCACCATTGATCTTGTCGTTGGAGCCGATCTGGACGACGAAGGTCACGCCGCGTTTCTTGGCGATGAAGTCCACGACATAACGAATGTCGTTATAGATTTCGGCAACTGCGTTTGACTCTCGGATGGTGAAGTCGGCGGCGATCTTCTGCTTCTGAGCCTCGAACTTGGCCTGCGTGTCGGCGAGCAGGTCACTGAATTTCTGGTAGTCGGGCGTGCCCACGCCGAAGGAGTCGCGCTTCTCGGCATAGCCCTTGGCCTCGGCGAGGAGCAGTTCAAGCTCCTTTTGCTTCTGCATGGCCTCGGCCTTGAACTTCTCGCTCGACTCCTTGTAACGGTCATACTCGTTGATGACCCGTTCCATGTCGATTCCGGCAATCACGGCGGGAGCCATGGCGACGGCCGCAGATCGGGCGGGTTGGCCGGCGTCGGCGGCAGTGCGCTGGACCTGAGTGTCGGGTTGCTGACCAAGGATCGGATGGACGGTCAGGCCAAGCAGTCCCAGTAGACCGAAACCAGCAAGAACAACCGCACGGGTCTGAATCGGCATCGGATCGGCTCCTTCCTCAAATGTCCGGGGGGCCGGTGATGCGATGCCGAGGTGTCTCGACATCGGGGCACGACCACACCCGCTGCTGCTCAGAGAGCCCCCGCGCATCCGAGCACGGGACGGCCGCCCAAAGCTCGTCAGATCGACCACGAGCCATTCGGGCGAGACTCGAACGAGGCGTGATTTTGCAAAGAGTTGCAAATGGGGTCAAGACGAACCGCCGGTTCCAAAAAAACCGGCGGGATACGCATCCTCAGTGGTTCGTCGGGAAATCAATCGACCGTCAATTGAAAACGGTGGAATTTGATCTTGCGCGGAATTCGACCGGCGTTGGAGAAGAGCTGAGTCATCAACTCGCCAAACTGGTCGGCACGAACGCTGTAGAAATTGTGCTTCCCTTCGCGGCGCGACTCGATCAATCCAGAGACACGGAGCAGAGCAAGGTGATGGCTGACCGCCGGCTGGCTCTGTCCGAGACGGTTGCAGAGATCGGTGACGTGCAATTCCCCACTGCGTGCCAGGTAGAGCAAGATTCGCAGACGAGTCTCATCGCTCATTAGCTTGAAGACCTGAGCCAGTTCCCGGACCGACTGATCGGAAACGGGTGGCAGAACATCGACCGCGGCGGTGCCGTTGGTGCCTTCGGTCGTCTTGGTACTTTTTCGAGCCATGGTTGGGGGGTCCGATTCTTCGGTGATGCGATGTGAACCCGTTGGTCCGTGGAAACGCGGATCGACCCGGAAGGCCCGAGTCGGTCGCATTCGGGCGGCGGATGGGATTTCGCCGACCGATGCATCAGGGCCAACAGGGAATAAGCAAGTCTTGTGCCGATCAGCCAGAGAAGGAAGGTTTCCAAAGGTGGGCTGGCTGTCGGCTCTCTCGGAGTGACGGTCTGAGCGATGGACGCAAATCCCGACACCGGAGTGTCTGCACACATCCTACACGGTTCATGCGACCGAGACAAGTGTCTTTAACGTCATTCGATCCATAGAATTGATGTGAAATCAATCCGATGGCAAGGTCTTGCTTGAATGATTTGATCAAGCATCAAGCAATCCCGCGTTGCGAAGTGAGGTGCGAAGCGCATCGATCCCAGAGGAATCCGGGGGACAGAGGGGAAGTCTCATGGAGCCGTCGATCCGTCCCAGAAGCCCCATGGCGGTCTTGACCGGAATGGGATTGGCGGCGATGGAGAGCAGGTCTCGGCAGAGCGGGAAGAGTTCGAGGTGAAGTCTGCGGGCCTCGGCAAGGTCTCCCCGGAGGAAGGCGTCGATCATGGCGATGATGGGGCGGGGAACGAGGTTGGCCGCGACAGAAACGACCCCTTCGGCGCCGACGGCGAGCATGGGCAGGGTCAAGGAATCATCACCCGAGAGGATCGTCAGGTCGGTGCGCAGACGGATTTCACTGACCTGATCAATGGAACCGCTCGCCTCCTTGATGGCCACAATGCGGGCCACTCGGGCCAATCGCTCGACTGTGGTCGGTTCAATATTGCGGGCGGTTCGGCCAGGAACATTGTAGAGAACCAGGGGTAAATCCGTCGCCTCGGCAATCCGGGCATAGTGGGCGTACAGGCCCTCCTGGCTGGGGCGATTGTAATAGGGAGCGACCAACAAGGCTGCATCGGCACCAGCTTTTTCGGCGAATCTGGTCAGCCGAACGGCCTCACTGGTCGCGTTGGAACCGGTGCCGGCCATGACATTCGCGCGGCCCTGCGAACGCTCGATGACAGTGGCGATTACCCGCTCGTGCTCGTCATGCGAAAGAGTCGGAGATTCCCCCGTGGTCCCGACAGGGCTGATCGTGGGCGTTCCCTGTTCGAGGTGCCAGTCAACCAGACGCTTGAGGGCGTCCAGATCGATTTCCCCATCACGGAACGGAGTCACGAGAGCAACGGTGCAACCCTTGAAACGTTCACCCTTGGTCGGCATCGTCACGCCTCGAACTCAATCAATCGGAAGGAAACAGGGAACCGAGTCCGCCTGAGAAATTCCATCTCAGCATACCAAAATCAGTTACGTTGCGGGAAGATCCGACTCCCGAGCGGGGGGAGGTCAAGGGATTGGTGTTTCGATTCGACGCGAAAATATCTTGACAACGGTCGTTGGTGAGTGAGTCTGCCGGTTCGACAACGAAGTCACGAATCCCTCTGGTTGGACGGCGTTCAACGAACCGGATTCGGTTGTGTGAGCGCGTCGAGGATGGCTTGTTTCATTTCGGCCACTGCTCGTTCGAATCCCACGAATACGGCGCGAGAGACGATGCTGTGTCCAATGTTTAATTCCAGCATTCCAGGGATGCGGGCAACTGCGGCAACATTCTGAAGGGTGAGCCCATGTCCGGCGTGAAGGAGCAAACCATCCTGCTGGATCCGACGACCGGCGTCGAATAATGCGTCGAGTTCGCTTTGACGCGATGAGGCGTTGATCGCGTCGGCATAGCGGCCGGTGTGGAGTTCCACGGCGATGGCACCAACCGCAGCGGCGGTCTCGACCTGCGCCGGATCGGGGTCGAGAAAGAGACTGACCTCGATTCCTGCTTCGTGGCATCGCGACACGGCTTCGGCGATTCGATCACGATGACTGAGGAGGTCGAGGCCTCCTTCGGTTGTCACTTCCTGGCGGTGTTCGGGAACGAAGGTGACCTGATCGGGGCGGACGTCGAGGGCGATGGCAACGATTTCCGGAGCGAGGGAGATCTCAAGATTCAAGCGAGTTCGAACGGTTTCCCTGAGAATGCGGAGATCACGTTCCTGAATATGCCGGCGGTCTTCCCGCAGGTGGACGGTGATGCCATCGGCGCCTCCGAGTTCGGACAGGACCGCCGCCCAGACCGGGTCGGGTTCGCGCCCCCCTCGGGCCTGTCGAATGGTGGCAACGTGATCGATGTTGACGCCGAGGCGAATCATGATCGGACAACTCCGAGACGAACCGAGATCAATCGGCAAGGGGGGGGCGTGAATTGGAACAGGATCCTTCTGGCCAGACTTCGAGGAGACGTCAAGGGTTCGGTATTGACGAGCAAAATGCGGTGCATTTCCGAATATGGATCTGAAGGGGTTGTCAAGGTCAGGATCGTTTGACCGGTCGGAGCGGCGACCGAGCTAGTACGAATGTTCGTTCCCCTCCCACGGTGAAGGCGACCCGTCCTTTACGGTTTGGGCCGGCTCCGTCGATGGAAACAATTTTCCCGAGCCCGTACTGCGGGTGGAGCACGAGAACCCCTGGACGAAAGGCAGACAGGTCGCCGGTCGATTCCGCATCGGGGCGTGCCCCCGATCCTGGGGGGTTGGCCAGCGCGGCGGCGGTGGTCAAGCGGAAACGATCTGCGGGAACTGCGGAGACAGGGCGGGAAGGAGTCGGGGAGGGGGTTCGAGCCACTCGCCGGGAGGAAAGCGGCATTTCATCGTCACCCCCGGTGAGGTCGCGATACCGGATCGGGCCTTCCGGTAATTCCATGAGAAATTGCGAGGGAATGGCAACCGATCGCTGGCCCCGGAACTCTCGGACCCGGCAATGACTCAGACGGAGTTCGCGCTGGGCTCGGGTGATACCGACGAAGAAGAGGCGACGCTCCTCCTCCAGTTCGGCATCGTTGTCGGAGGCTCGGGAATGGGGGAGGAGCCCTTGTTCCAGCCCGACGATAAAGACGACGGGGAACTCCAGACCTTTCGAGGCGTGGAGGGTCATCAAGGTGACGGCTCCCCCTTCGTCCTTCCAGCGATCGACCGCCGAGCTCAGGGTGACATCGGCCAGGAAGTCAAGGACTGTGGACTCGGGATGTTCCAGGTCAAACTGTCGGGCCGCGGAGACGAGTTCGTCGAGGTTGGCGACGCGGTCCTCGCCGTCCCCCTTAGGTTGATTGGCCCAGTAATCCCGGTATCCGCTGAGGTTCATAAGTTTTCGAGTGAGTTCCTCGGCTGAGGAGTGATCGCTGAGCGCTGCGAGTTCATCCATCAGGAGGACGAAGTCACGAAGTCCGGAGCGTGCCTTGGGGGTTAGACCGGCGATTGAGGCGGCCTCTCGAACAGCGGCACTGAGGGGAATTCCGCGGTCACGAGCGTAGCCCTGGAGCCGGTCGAGGCTGACTTTCCCGAGCCCCCGAGGGGGGGCATTGATTGCTCGGAGAAACGCAACATCATCTTTCGGATTGTTGAGGAGGCTCAGATACGCAAGCACATCCTTGACTTCGATGCGCTCGTAGAACGAGACGCCGCCGACCACCTGATAAGGAATGGCGAGCGATCGGAAGGCGGATTCAAGCCCGCGGGTTAGGGCGGTGACCCGGACAAAAACGGCGATTTCTCCAAACGAGTACCCTCCATTACGCACCAGGTCGGCGATGGTGGAGGCAATGGCTTGCGCTTCTTCCGTTTCGTTGGCAAAAGTGGTCAGTTCGACCGGATCACCCTCGGGGTTTTCGGTCGTCAGGACCTTGGCCTTTCGGCGCCGGTTGTGATGGATGACGTGATCGGCAACCCGAAGGATATTTTTGGTGCTGCGATAATTGTGTTCGAGGCGGATGACCTTGCAACCGCGGTAATCATGCTCGAATTCGAGGATGTTATTGAGGTTCGCGCCCCGCCATCCGTAAATGGACTGGTCGGGATCGCCCGTGACACACAGGTTGGGAGTATCGACCGAAAGGGCTCGGACGATCGCATACTGGGCGAGGTTGGTATCCTGATATTCGTCGACGAGAATGTATTTGTAGCGGTCGTCGAGGCGGGCTCGGAGTTCGTGATCCTGGCGGAGCAACGTTACGACGTGGGTGAGGAGGTCGTCGAAATCGACGGCGGACGACTCCAGGAGTCGAGTCTGATACCCTTTGAAGACCCGTCCCACCACGGCGGAGACGTGATCGGCGCCATCTCCGCGGCGGGCCAAGTAGGTTTCGGGGTCAAGCATTTCGTTCTTGGCCCGGCTAATGGCGGCTTCGACCTTTTCCGGGGCGACACCTGCATCGAGCAGGTCGAGTTGCTCCATGACCGATTTGAGGACGCGGAGGCGGTCGGGCTGATCGTAGATGGTAAAGCCACGATCGAGGCCGATTTTCGGGCCGAATTCGCGAAGCAGACGAGCACAGAGTGCATGGAAGGTGCCGACCCAGACACCGTGATCGGGCACCAGGGCGGTGATCCGTTCTCGCATCTCGGTGGCGGCCTTGTTGGTGAAGGTCAACGCCAGGATATGCCGTCCCGGAATGCCGTGCCCGAGGAGTGAGGCGACTCTGCGGGTGATGACCCGCGTTTTGCCTGATCCGGCTCCGGCGAGGACCAGGAGCGGGCCATTCACATGGGAGACGGCCTCTCGCTGGGGGGCCGTCAAATCGGAGAGCAAATCCATCAGCGATCCGTCCCTGGCATGGTGGCGTCGAGAGCGGTACGTCCGTATCGCATCCAATGGCAGTATAGCATCGTGCAGTATCCTCCGCGATGCGATTCCCTTATCGGGCCGCAGGCGCTTCATCCGGCAGGAGAGGTCTCCCACTCGGGAGATTTGAGGTCGGATTGGCCTGGTGGGCTCAACTCGGATAGACTCAGGAATCGCACCAGGGTTCAACGGATGAACCAGGCGTTTTGCTTCGAACAGAGGGTCGACCACGTATGAACATTCTGGGGATCGGGACCGACATTATTGAGGTGCCCCGGATTGGCAAGATGATCGAGCAGCATGGTGAGTTGTTTCTGCGCCGCGTTTATACCGAGCGCGAAATTCGATATTGCCAGGGACGAAAACACGCCTTCGAGCATTTTGCCGGTCGGTGGGCGGCCAAGGAAGCAATTCTGAAGGCGATCGGGACTGGTTGGGTTCGCGGGATCTGCTGGACCGATATGGAAATCCGGCGTGACGGAATGAGTGGACCAACAGTCTTCGTGCGAGGTGGTGCGCGCGATGCGGCTGTGAAACGTGGCATTGGCGAGATCTTGATCTCGCTCTCCCATTGTCGGACCTACGCGACGGCCACCGCCATTGCGATGGCCGCCGATTCGAAGAAGCTCTCTCTGGACGAGCCCCAGGATTCGTGACGTGAGGCTCGGAATTGTAGAAGAATACCCGTCCCCTCTGAAGCGACAGGGGACGGGCGAGGTGGGCCTGTCAAGGCGTGGCCAGGGTTCCTCGATCAGGACTTGGACTTGCCACGGGTTGTGGTTTTGCGTCGTCCACCGCCGGTGGATTTCCGGCTGGCGGCTTCTTGGAGTAACGGGATTGCTTCGTCGAGGGTGATTTCGTCTGGCTTGCGATCTTTCGGGATCGTCGCGTTGATTTTGCCGTGCTTGACGTAAGGACCATAACGCCCTTCGAAGACGGCGACCTGCTGATTGTCTTCGGGATGTTCGCCGAGGACCTTGATGGGTTCGGCGCCCCGTTTCTTGGGAGCTTCGGCGATCAGCTTCACGGCTCGATCGAGGTCGATTGTCAGCACATCGTCCTCGGGCCGAAGAGTGGTGTATTTCCCTTCGTGAAGGACATAAGGTCCGTAGAGGCCGCTCCCGGCCTTGACGACTTTGTTCGTCTCCGGATGCTTGCCCAGGTTGCGAGGGAGTGAGAGCAGCCCAACGGCCCGATCGATCGTGACCGATTCCGGGTCCATTCCTTTCGGGACGGAGACACGTTTGGGCTTCTTCCCTTCACCAAGCTGGACATAGAACCCATAAGGGCCTTTTCGGAGGCTGATGGCTTGCCCCTCAGCATCCTCACCGAGCACCTTGGGCTCGAGCGTTGCTGGAGCACCCGAATCACCGTCAGCCGAGCCGTCACCCTTGTCTTTGTCCTTGGTCAGTTCCCGGGTGTATCGGCATTCGGGATAATTTGAACAGCCGACGAACGCGCCGTACTTACCGACCTTCAACGAAAGCTGGCCGGTGCCGCAGGAGGGGCATTTCCGGCGTTCCTCCAGGCTGCCTTCGCCGGGGAACAGGAGCGTGGCGAGGGCCTCGTTGAGTTCGGAGATGACATTCGTGATCTCCAGCCCCTTGGCCTTCTCCACATTCGAGGCGAAATGATCCCAGAAGGCTCGCAGAACCTCTTTCCAGTCGATCTGGCCGTCGGAGACGCGGTCGAGTTCGTTTTCGAGGTTCGCGGTGAAGTCGTACTCGACATAACGCTGGAAGAAGTGCGTCAGAAACGCGGTAACGACCCGGCCGCGAGGTTCCGGGAAGAATCGCTTGCTCTCCAGCTTCACGTAGTCTCGATCTTGAAGGATCGAGATGATACTGGCGTAGGTGGAGGGTCGGCCGATGCCAAGTTCTTCCATTCGCTTCACGAGGCTGGCTTCGGTGAAACGAGGCGGCGGCTCCGTGAAGTGTTGCGCCGGTAAGATGTCGGCAAGATCAACCACCTCCCCTTCATTCAGGGCAGGCAAGGCACCGCTTTCCTCGTCATCTTCCGAGGAGTCGTCGCGGCCTTCACGATAGAGGCGAAGGAAGCCATCGAACTTCATGGTCGTGCCGACGGCTCGAAGGGTGGCCAAGCGGTCTGCCGCGTCGATCTCCGCAACGACCTGATCGAAGACAGCGGTGGCCATCTGGCTGGCCATCGTCCGTTTCCAGATGAGGTCGTAGAGCTTGGCCTCGTCGGCCTCGACGTCCTTCGAAACGCTTGCGGGAAGCAAGGAGAGATCGGTCGGTCGGATCGCCTCGTGAGCTTCCTGAGCGTTGGCGGCCTTGCTCTTGTAAACCCGGACGGAGTCGGGAACGTAATCCTTGCCGAACTGTCCTTCGATCTGCGATCGAATGGCCCGCAGGGCTTCCGGGGCGATTTCCACGCCATCGGTTCGCATGTAGGTGATGCGGCCCGATTCGTAGAGCCGCTGGGCGACCTGCATGGTGCGCTTGGCGCCGAAGCCGAGCTTTCGGGAGGCCTCCTGCTGAAGCGTTGACGTGGTGAACGGTGGGTTCGGGTTTCGACGGACCTGCTTCCGTTCGACCGACCGGACCGAGTAGTTCTTACCAGTCAGTCCTGCGACGACCCGATCGGCTTCCGCCTGATTGGGGATGTCGAACTTGTCGAGCTTTTTGCCTTCGAAGTGGGTCAGGCGGGCGAGGAATCGAGATCGGGTTTCGTCTTGCTTGAGAAAGGCACCGCGGACATCCCAGTATTCCTGACTGATGAACCGCTCAATCTCATCTTCACGATCGCAGATCAAGCGGAGGGCGACCGACTGGACCCGGCCGGCAGACTTGCTTCCCGGGAGCTTTCGCCAAAGCACGGGAGAGAGGGAGAAACCGACCAGGAAATCGAGGGCTCTGCGCGCTTGCTGAGCGTTGACCAGCGCCATATCGAGGTCGCGAGGGTGGGCCATCGCGTCGAGCACGGCGTCCTTGGTGATCGAGTTGAACACGACCCGGCGAACCTGGAGATCCTTGCGCAGGGCCCGTTTCTGGCGAAGCATTTCCAGAACGTGCCAGGAGATGGCCTCACCCTCACGGTCGGGGTCGGTGGCGAGGATCAGGGCATCAGCCTGCTTGACGGCATCGACGATGGCCTTGACGGCCTTGGTCGAGCTGGGCTGGATTTCGTAATCCATCGAGAAATCCTCGTCGGGCCGGACCGAACCGTCCTTCGGAGGTAAGTCTCGGATGTGGCCGAACGAGGCGAGCACCTGATACTCGTCGCCCAGGTATTTGTTGATCGTCCGGCACTTCGCAGGCGATTCGACGATGACGACATTCATACGCGGCGATCAACCCCAGGGGCCCCCTCCCGGTCGGGTTGGGGGACAGATTCGAAGCGATTTGTGATGGCAACACGAGCGGAGCGCAGGCCGATCAGACCCGTTGCGAACGTCTTCCGACGCAGTCGCGTTGGATCAAGACCGGTCAGGAGACTGGGGGGCTCGGCATACCTTCGAGGAATCGCCAGGCAAGCCCTCCGTGCTCCACAACCGTGAGAACAAAGGAGGCGTCGGGGAAGCTCCGTTCGACGAAAGCTGTTTGCAGGCAATTCAACCCGCGGGAGTGCAGTTCCGTCGTGATGGTCATCCCTGGTACACTACGTCCTTTCGGGCACGATTGATCGACCCGCATCGCCATTCTGACTTAGCGAGCATCGTCGCGGCTGTCAAGGGGTGATGGACAAGAGGTCAGCAGGGCGGAGTGGGCCGGCGCGACCCTGACGTCGTCGTCGAAGATCGCCGCACTCGATCAGGGCTGAAGGCCCGAATTGCCGACTGTCATCGAGGACAACGTCATGCCGTTTCAGGTCTTCCGTCGACATCGCAGAAAAATGCTGGCCGCCCTGGCCATCCTGGCCATGTTCGCGTTTGTGCTGGCTGACTCACTTCCGCGACTCTTTAATGACTATGCCCGTCCGACAACGGTCGACCGTGTCGTGGTCGAGATGGGGGGGCGAGAGGTGCGCACCAGTGATCTGGAGCAACTCCGGATCGAACGTATCCGCGCAAATTATGTCCTCTCACAACTCGCGCTGAGGCTGGGGGGCATGCCGCTGGTTCCTTATTTTAATCCTCCGCCGTTCGGTCCGACCGATGATGCCGCGATGGTCGATGCGATGCTGCTGGAGCGCAAGGCCGACGCGATGGGCATCCCTCGCACCCCGGATCTGGCTCGGAATTGGATTTTCGAACAGGCTCGGATGCAACATGAGCTGTACCGCCAGCTTCAACCAACGTTGCCGGAATTCGACCCGATCGATCTGGCTGAGCAACTCCAGGTCATCTTCACCCAGGCCTTCGGTCGCGAAATGACCGAGGAAGGATTCCTGGCCGAGGTTTCGGACCAGGTGCGGATTCTTCAGACGCTGGAACTGCTCTCGCAGTCGATGGATACGCCGCTCGACGCCTTCGATGTCTACCGCGATCGCCTGGTCGAGATCGAGTCTCGGTATGTGTCGTTCCCGGTGAACGACTTTCTGGACCAGGTTGGCAGTCCGGACCAACAAACGCTTCGTGACTTCTTTGAGGAGCACAAAGAGCGACTGCCTGATCCAATCACCGGGAGGATCGGCTTCAAGATTCCCCGACGAGTCAAGGTGGAGTACCTGACACTGGGGCTGAACACTATCGATCTGCTTCGAGAGCAGATTCGAGGCGAGCCGTTGGAGCAGGAGATCCGAGCCGCAGATGGATTTGAGGAGGATGTCCACGAACAATATCGCACGGAGATTCAGGAGCGTGAATCGGCCCGATTTGCCCAGGCCCTCCCGGTGAATCCCTTCACCGATCCGGAGGCTGAGCAAGGGGTCGAGCTTTCGTACCCGGCGGAGTACGAACGGCAGTACGTTGCTCAGATCCTTGAACAGCGGGTTCAGGAACGATTGCGTGATCGGCTTGAAGATTTGTTTGAGCCAGTGAAGGAGGCGATGAGCGTCTTCGGCGACGAAATCGGGAGAGACTTCGACTCGATTCAGACCGGCCTGGAACCGAACGTCGATCGCGAGAGCCTGCCGAACCTTGAGGAAGTCTTCCGAGATTCCGAGGCGGCTCAGCCGCTGATCGAAGTCCTTGGAACGGCTGCCCGGAGCGATGAAGCCATCTCCTTCGTCCGGATTGGTCTGACCCGGCCGTTGGCCGATCCCGAGACCTTCCAGCAATTGCTTGATCCCCAGGGGATTCCCGAGTTCTGGAAGGATTACCTCGCACTTGCTCGATTGGACTGGGCCGATGCATCGTACCGTTTGCTGCGGAATGTCCAGCAGTTGACCCGAACGGTCGAAGGAATTGAGCGGCCAGACTCCGCCACGCCCACGGAATTCGGCGCGTTTGCCGATGTGATGTTCGAGGAGAACAGCCCTCTGTTCGATCCTCGCGAGTTCACCGATCCGGAAGGGCGACGGTATCTTGTCTGGAAGACACTTGACCTGCCCGAGACGAGTCGCACCTTTGAACAAATGCCGGAAGGTCTGGTCGAGTCGCTCTGGCGACGAGCCGAAGCCCGGAAACTCGCCACGGAAGCGGCGGAAGCGCTCGCCGATCGCGTTCGAGAGGAAACCGAGGAAGGGGGGATTCCCTCAGACACGCTCGATCGAGTTGCGGCCGAGGATGGAATGCTTGTCCGATCCACCGGTCCTCGTCGTCGGGTCGAACAGGACAACGCGTTCTCCCCGATCGATCCGGGTGACGAGTTCCGAGAGGCTCTGTTCGGGCTGGGAGACTCCGGTGCGGATGGGGTGACGGTAGCCCCGGATCGCACGGGGGAATCCGTTTATGTTCTGGCGTTCTACGGTCGAGCCGATAGCAGCGGAGGCCAGGACGTGCTTGCGACGTCAGGGATCGACTTCCAGAACGTTCTGTCCAACCTTCAATTCTTCCTGAGGTCCGATGTCGATCAAACGACCGAGCGAAACCGCGTCGAGTCGGTTATCGATTTTCTCCGCAAAGAGGCTGGGATCGACCCGAACTGGACCCCAGCGAGCACTGATCGGGGGTGAGGGCAAAGCCTTTTGGGATTGATTGGCGTGAGCCGTGGTTTGGCGACCGATCACCACCTCGCACTTCAGTCGAGGACGAGTGATCGGGAGTCAGACCGCGGAGATCCACTCTCCGCCGTCATCACCCCACGCCCATTCGGCGTCGAGTTCTCCCGGGGGGAGCAGGATCGACCAGGCGAGCCGACCCGTAGCCAGGTTGAGCGGAGGGGGCGGGATCGAAGGCCGAGAAGACCACGGGCCGAGGCTTCCCAGACCCGGACACGACAGTTCGACATCCAGCCGGATTGCGTGTTCCAGACGACCCGAGAGCAAGAGCCGGTGCGCTCGGCCCCCGACTGGACGTTCGTACCTGAATCCAACGCGGCCACAGGGAAAGTTGCGGGTGATGCCAATGCGCGGCCAGCTTGGGGGAAGGACGGGTCTTAACGATAAGCGCCGGTCGATGGCGTCATAGTCGAGTTCAACGAGATCCAGAATGGTGTCGATCAGCATGGTGTGCAGCCCCCAGACCCCCTGAAAGTAGCGGGCGAGGCTGCTAGAAAACGGGTTGGAACGCGGACCGGGACGAAGACTGAGACCAAGCGGTCCGAGTCGAGCGATCATTCGATCCAGGAATTCGACGGCCTGCGCGCAGTGCCTCGATTCTCCCGTCTCGCGTGCCAGTCGAATGAGATAGCGAGCCATCCAGAGCGTGGCAAGGCACGAAGGAGTTTCGCGCTGAGAATCACCGGGGGCGAGTGAGGTTTCGTCGAGCCGGATCGGGTCAGGAGCCCATCGCGTCAGGCCACCCGGGTCGGCTCGGTTGACGTTGTGCACCAGCATGGCTCCGGCCGTTCGGCGGAGTCGCGGATCGGAGGCCTCCAGAAGGTTGAGCGGAACGGCCAGACCGAGAACCCCGATATCAAGCGCGGCCGAACGCTCAACACAGGAGCCGGGTTGATCCGACCAGAATCCCAGGCGAGTCGAGATCCGTCGGCCTTCCAGGAATCGACCGCTTTGGGGGTCGACCAGGCCGGGTTGCTCCCGTTGATCCCCTTCCCCAAGAATCCCTACGTTCCAGATCCGATCCGCCCGTTCCTCCCACTGTTCGATGAGATCGGTCGCCGAAGGGGGATCGAGCAGCCGGGCCAATCGTACCGCCGCCTGGAGACCGGCGACCACGCAGGCATTGCTCGACAGGTAGGCGCCGAAGCGGGTTTCCCAGAGTCCGGCCGAGCTGAACAGTGCGAGATCCTCGCACCATTTCAAGCCCGGGTGGCCATCCCCATGAAGACAGACACTGGCCATCCGTTCGACCAGCGGCCAGTGTTTTCGGGCCAGTTCGAGATTTCCGGTCCGGCGCACATGCTGTTCCAGGGCCCATGAAACCAGTGCAGTCTGATCAATCGCGGGGGTTTCCCATTCCGGTAGGCCATCGAGCGTGTACTTCATGAACCAGGCCTGATTGACCTGCGTGCGCCCTCGGACGCGTCCAAGCCAATCGAAGAACCGTTCTGCCACCTCGGGCATCCCAAGACGGTCCATGGCAGTGGTGGCCCAGATGGCATCGCGAGGCCAGCAGTACGCATTGATGCCCCGGTCAAATCCGGCAGCGATGGAACCGTGGTCCGAATCACAGTGGAGCAGGGCCGACAGGGCTGATCGGCGCAGCACCTCGGCATGCCCAGGTCGGGAGGATTCGACCATTGGAAGGGACTGAACGACCCCGACCCATTCGGCAGCGGCCGAGTGTTCGACCCGGTTCAGGTCGACTGAGCGAAACCAATCCAGTGCGGGTCGAAGCCAGTGTTCGAACGTTCCTTGATCGCCCCGCCAGCCGGTGAAGGCACCACTGATCAGAACATCGACACAGACTTCACTTCCTGGGAGAAGCTCCAGGTTGCGGAAAATGATGGCTTCGCTCGGCCCTGTCGGCTCGCAATCGACTGGGCCGCGGTCATCGAGACCAATGGCGAACTCAACCGTGGCATCCCGGGCAAGTTTGCGGTTGGCGTGTCCGTGCCCTCGGTTCGCGGCAAGGAGGCAATGGCCGGAATCTTGCCAGCTAAGGCTTGGCTCGCCGATCCCTCCGTTGACCTCGGCATGGACATAAAGCCCGAACATCGCAGAGAGGGACTCGGTACTCTCGTTGAGAATCCGGAAGCGTTTGATGTACTGGCCTCTCGATTCCAGTCCCCCGCCGGTCCGAGGAAAGTCCGGACCCATGGCGGCAAAGTCAACCGCAATGACCCGAACAGGGCCGCGACGCCATCGAAACTCGGTTTCGAGGAGATTCGTCTCGGGGCGATAGTGTTGAGACGCGTCCCAGCTCATACGCTCGGCGAACCAGTCGAGCCGCGAACCAAGGGCGAGTCCACCGACGATTGTCCGGAAATGGGAGCGGCTGTTCGATAAATCACCCTCGGCTGGCCGAACATTGGAGTGCAGGCCCACGGTCGGGAAGAACAGGTCGAAGGTGGCCGCCCGTTCGTCGACACGGGCAGTCATGTGGCGATTGCCGACCAGTCCGATCGTGAGCGGCTCGGATGACTCGGTGAGAGCCGGCAGATTCGGTCGGACCTGGAATTCTCGCCAGGAACCTTCTGCCGGAGGTTCTCCCTCCCGAATTGCGATCGGACGGTAGCGCAGTCGGGAACCGATCCGCTGTGGAGGGATGGGGGCATGCCAAAGGCTATTGACCCCCCGGTCTTCAAGCCAGTAGGCGGGAAGCAGGCCAAGCGACTCCTCATCAACGATCAGTTCCAGCCAGCATTGGGTTTCGTCATGGTCGGCCGGGTGCGACCCCAGCACCACCGTGCCCCACATCCCGGCCCGGATCGGACCACCGAGTCGCCCACTCGCCGCCGCCTCGATCCAGGACGTCAGCATCCTCGCTCTCGCTCCCGCCCACCTCCGCCCAAGCCGGACTCGACCGCGATCGCCGCGGCGTCAGACAATCCGACCAAAGTCCCGCCGCATGGTTGATGATTCTCCCGAGTCGGAACCCCCCGCGCCAAGAGAGAGGCGAGAAGAGAAGCGAGGAGACCTCGATGAGATGTGGTGATCTCGGGTGAGCAAGGACTGGACGACCGAAGGTCGCGACGGATACGATGCCTCCCCGGACTCGATTGATTGGGGCATCGCGATCTTGCTCGGACCAACGCCATGTGGCCTGCGCTCAGTCTCCGAATGCTTGGGTTGCGGTTCGATGCCCACGTTGCAATCGAGCTCGCGGCGCGATTCAGATTCCAAGGGGTCGAACTGCTGATCCGGGATCTCGTCGAGCAGAACAAAGACGTGGCTGTCCTGGCCTCGATGATGGACGATCTCGGCCTTCGGGGAGGCAGCTGGCCCTTACCCGTCGATTGGAAGGGGGAATCGGATCTGTTTCGACGGGATCTTTCTCTGCTGCCCTCCTTCGCCCGAATTGCTGCACAACTGGGCCTGAACCGAACCGGCACCTGGGTGCTTCCGGAAATCCTCGATCCTGGCCTGCTCGAACAGGAGCAACCGAGGGAGGCCGCAGTTGCCTGGCATCTGGAACGCCTGGTCCCGATCGCGACGATCTTGAGCGATCACGGACATCGGTTTGGCCTGGAGGCCATCGGGGTTTCCTCGTTCCAGACAGGACGGGGGCTTCGATTTATCGACCGGCTTGAAGCGCTTCGCCCGCTGCTTCGCATGCTTCGTGATCGAGGATGCGATGTGGGAGTGACGGTCGATTCGTTCCACCTGTACGCTGCCATGGAATCGCCCGAGATCGTCCGGCAATTTGATCCGGAGGAGATTGTCTCGGTCCACGTCAGCGATGTTCTCGACAAGACGTCACACGATCTGACGATGCTTCAAGACAATCAGCGCAGTCTCCCAAGCACGGCAGGACCCGTGCCCAACCGTTCGCTCCTTCAGAGCCTCGCGGAACGTGGATATTCTGGTCCCGTTTTCCCCGAGCCTGTTGTTGAGGGAGGAGTCAGTGAGATGATGCTCGGCCCGCTGGCGGATCAGGAGGCGGTCGTTCGATTGGCCGCTGAGGCACTTCAATCAATCTGGCCGCGCGATTCTTCGTGATATGCCGAGAGTCAGCAAACGAACTCGGACAAAGAGAACGCCGAAAGTCAGCGGAGCACGGTTTCTCGAACACGGGGTGACGATTGATTCGGGGCGATTTCTTCTCGATAAACCGGCACATCGTTCGGTGCTTCGATTCCGAGCCGAATCTGATTGCGATCGATTTTGACCACGGTCACGACGATATTTTCGCCAATGACAATTTTCTCACCGAGCTTCCTGCTGAGCACGAGCATGACACTTTCTCCTTCGATGTGTGTCCCAAGCTGATCCTTCTGATTCTGGTCCTTCACCAGATTGTAGACGTCCCCGTACGCAAGCGAAGTGCCATTCGAGGTTGATTTCTGGGAATGTTTCTCTAACTGCTTGTCGTGTCTCAGCTTAGGGGAAGTTGTTGTCCTTTTTGATCGCGTTGCAGTGACGGAGAAGTGGCACTTGTTCACCCATTCTCGGATGTGATTGCGAAAAATGGGAAGCTAAAATCTCACACTTTCGGGCTTCAAGGTTACGGGGGAGGGGCGATCAATATGAAGAGGGCGGAACCCGATTGCGTCGGCGGCGACGAAATGATAACGCACGCCTCTCACGATGCCTTGAACGGCGAACGACCATTGAAGCTCGGCATGCAAGTGACCGTAGACGCAGGCAGTGACATTGGCTTTTTCGAACAATGTCACCCAGGGCCCGGGCCGTCCATGTTGGTCGAACGGGGGATGATGCCAGAGCACGTAGAGCGGCATTCCGGGAGCTCGGAGTGAAGCGGCTTCGTCGAGCATGGCCTGGGCGGTAGAAGCGACACGCACGGCCTGCTGACGGTGTGTGAGGTTGGCCCGGTCGAGATCGATGACATCGACACTTCTCATTCCGCAGACCACCGCGCCCGCCTCGACGATCGCATTCCCATCGACGGCGCGTTGGGAACGTCGAAGCACGGTCTGGACATTCTTTAATCGCCCCCACCAACGGTCATGATTCCCGGGGGCGAAGATCTTGATTCCTGGCAATCGTCCGAGCCAGTCCAGATCGGCCTGGAGATCACGATGGTTCGAGGCCATCGAAATGTCTCCCGGAATGAGGACAAGGTCGCGGGAACCAACGGTCTCGACCCAGTGTTTTCTGATTGATTCCGCGTGGTCCTGCCACCTCGCGGCATACTGCTCTCGGCGTTGCGGATTGGCGAAGGAAAGATGGAGATCACTCATCGCCCATACAGCCACGATGGCAGCCCTCCTGTTCGTTAGCTTGCGGCTCGCGGACTGAACACGGAGGATGGAACCCTATCAATGTTGACCGACCAACACGGGTTCGGATCGGCACCTTTGCGTCTATCAAATCAGGGTGACGGAATGGATCGCTCGGAATCCGAATCGGAGATGGATCGCGTTGGACCCACGTCTCGCCCGGACGATCGGTGTGTGATGCGTCAAATTTGGTCTGATCTGCTCTTTCTTCACTGGGCAGTTCCCGCCGAGGTGATTGCCCCGACGCTGCCGCCAGGGCTTGAGGTGGACACCTTCGGAGGGAACGCCTATCTCGGTCTGGTCCCGTTCACCATGAGGGGAGTTCGGCCTCTGGGGTTGCCCGCAGTCTCGTGGCTCTCGAACTTTCATGAAGTCAATGTTAGGACTTATGTCCATCGCAAAGGAAGAGACCCGGGTGTCTGGTTCTACAGTCTGGACGCGGAAAATCGCATCGCGGTCTGGCTTGCACGTTTGAGCTTCCATCTGCCTTACAACTGGGCTCGCATGAGCTTGGACCACGATCAGGCTGAGGAGGGAGTGATCGATTATACGTCGACGCGCCGAGGATCGGGGACTTCGGCATCGTGTCGAATCCGATACCGTCCGATCGGTCTCCCATTGCCGGCCGCGCCGGGAACGCTCGAATTCTTTCTGCTGGAGCGCTACCTTCTGTATGCGTTTGGCCGGGGGCAGTTGCATGTCGGCAGAGTCCATCATCAGCCATATCCAGTCCAGGGGGCAGAGCTTCTGGTCTTCGAGGAGGAATTGCTTGCAGCGTCAGGGTTCAAGCGACCAGACAATGGGGCCTTGATCCATTACGCATCGGGAGTCGATGTCGAGGTCTTCCCGCTACGATCGATCGATTAATCAAGGCGGTACTGTTCTGCTCGTTCACCGACGTAGGGATTCCGAACGCGCTCGGTCCCGATGGTTGTCTCAGGACCATGACCGGGCAAGACGCGCGTGTCGTCAGGGAGGTCAAAGAGCTTCGATCGAATCCCATTGACCAGCAGGTGGCCATCCCCACCGGGAAAATCGAAGCGACCGATCGAGCCGGCAAACAGCACATCTCCGCCAATGACGATCAGAGGCGATTCGTTCCGGACCACGAAGACGACCGATCCGGGGCTATGGCCTGGAATTTCACGAACCTCAAGGACGAACCCCGCGAGTTCGAGTATTTCCTTATCATCCACGAGCTGGTCAGCAGGTGGGCTAATCAGGTTCTGGCCGAAGGCGGCGCTCAGGTTGGCGACCGGGTCGGTCAGAAGGTGAGCTTCGTTGCGACCAATCACGAGGGGAGCATCAGGGAACGCCTCCTTCAACGTTCGGTTGCCTGCGATGTGGTCTGAGTGTCCGTGGGTATTGAGAATGGCGGCCAGCCGAAGGTTTCGGTGGCGGATTGCATCCAGCAACAGGCCAGTCCGAAAGCCTGGATCGACGACGAGCACATCTTCCCGTCCCTGCTTCCCGAGGAGATAGGACCACTGCTCGAAGGTGGGTGAGAGGAACGATTCGACGAAACAGCCTGGTTTCGACGGTTCATTGGGTTCCATACAAGAAGGTTCCTTGACTTAAACGGTCCAAAGTTTGGGTCGGAGTACGACTCATTTCAGAGATTGTAACGAGATCAATGGCGGTTTGAAAAAATGGCCCTAAGCCGTCGCCTCGGCGGGTGTCAAAATCGGAGGAATTGCTTCGATGTTACCAGGAGGAGTTCGAAATTCATGAAGCGAAACGGTTTGGGCTTTCTCGGTCCGAAGTTTGCGTGGTACATTCCCGTGTTGACTGCGACCTCTTGATGAGAAACCTCCCGCGTGATGTTCCGAACTTGCCCAGGCATGTTTGGGACTCGCGTCTCGATGAACCCCCGTGGTCGCCCCAAACCCAAACCGTTGTGGGATGCACCCGATTCGAGACTTCCTGGGAGGGCTCCGCGATGAGAGCAGAGGGAACGACCCGAACGCGACGGACCCGAACTGTGCTCGGGTTGGTTGTGTTGCTTGGGAAGTGTTTGTTCGTGGCTGGAGCGGTTTCAGCCGCGGACGATCTTCCGGAGGGCTCGGGAAACCATGCGGGAGGCTTGGTCTCTGATTTGACTTCACTCGGCTTCGCGATCGATCCCCCGTCGAGCGAAGCGGTAAAAACTCCTGACGATCCCGCAGTCCGAGAGACCGAGACGGACCTGGAGTCTTCAAATGGCTCTGAGTCAGATCAGTCCAAGCTCTCCTCGGCCAAGAAGGATGCAGCCGCGCAGGCGATTCCAGAGCCAGATCCCCTGCGACTCGCCAACGCAAGCCCTGTCGATCGGATGCCTCTCGGTCTGAATATTCGACGATCTGACATCGATCCTGCCTCCGCCCCAATCAGTTACGCCAAGGCGGCACTTGCGGAGAGTAAAGACCGCTTCGCGAGCGTTCGAGACTACACGTGCACATTTATTAAGCGAGAGCGAATTCAGGGCCGACTGTCGGGCTACGAAGTGATGAGCATGAAGGCTCGGACGAGTCCTCAGAGCGTCTATTTCCGATTCAAGCAGCCCAAAGCAGGGCGTGAGGCGATCTATGTGCACGGACGCAACGGCGGGAAGGCGATCGTGCATGATGTGGGTTTCAATAAATTCCTCGCGGGGACCTTGCATCTCGATCCCAAGAGCCGTCGAGCGATGGATGGGAACCGTCACCCGATCACGGAAGCGGGGCTCGGTTTTATGATTGAGACCCTCACTGAAGGGTGGAATCGAGAGATGAGCGTCAGGGACAGCGATGTGACGATTCGAGAACGCGTGTTGGTCAACAAGCGGCCTTCGACCCTAATCATCTGCAAGCACCGGAATCGTCGTCCTGATTTTGTGTTCCACGAAGTGCGGCTCTACATAGATCACGAACTTGGCTTGCCAACTCGTTTTGAGGCGTACGACTGGCCCGCGCGCGATGGCCAGCCTGCCCCTTTGCTTGAGGAGTACATCTACTCGGACCTGAAGATTAATGTGGGGCTGACCGACGCGGATTTTGATCCTTCTAATAAGGCATATTCGTTTGGGCGATTCTGAAGGCGAGCGTCTCAGGATCGGCTCCGATCCGGCCGATAAGAGGGTGTGAGAAATGGCCTGGTTTCCACCGGGCCATTCCTTGAGAGGGAGCGGAGGAAGCGGGGTTGGCAGCCCCGGGAGGCTCCGATAGAATCCGCCCCGCCTTGGCGGAGGATTCCGGCCCATCGCGATTTCGCGGGGCCTTCGGGCCCGGCCAGGGATCACCTCCAACCCATCCTTCGCGGACCGTTCCGCGGATCGGATCCCACTGTCTCCACGTCGGTTCTCGGCAGGATGCTGAGGGCTCGCCGTCTTTAATTTGTCCACGGAGGGAGGCTCGATGAGCACGGTGCCCACCGCCAAGGCCCAGGTCCGCGTGCACATTCGCTGGATGATCCGACGCGATATGCCCGAGGTCCTGGCCATCGAGCATGCGAGTTATGAATTTCCCTGGTGCGAGGAGGAATTCCTCCGCGTGCTCCGTCAACGAAACTGCATTGGCATGGTCGCCGAATGCGGGGAGCGGGTTGTCGGATTTATGATCTACGAGCTGCACAAGTCGCGGCTCCAGGTGCTGAATCTCGCGGTGGCTCCCGAGTACCGACGCATGGGAGTGGGCCGCCAGATGGTCGCCAAGCTCGTCGGGAAGTTGTCCAGCCATCGCCGAACAAAAATTCTGCTTCAGACTCGTGAGTCGAACCTCTCGGCTCAGCTTTATTTCCGAGCCCTTGATTTCCGAGCCGTCGAGGTTGTCCGGGAAGCATATGAAGACACCGGGGAGGATGCCTACGTTCTGCAGTACGTCTTACCGGACTTGATCCCGACCGAGTTGGCCGAGGGAGTGCCCGTGAATCGGATTGCTCGGCAACTCGAAGGCTGACGGACTTGATCGCCTTCGCTTCGAAATCCGCTGACACAGCTCAATCGCCGCGCTGGAATCCGAAAGGGTTCCTCTGCGCGGCGTTTTGTGTTGAGTTCGGAAGAATGATTCGCAACAGCGTGCAATCGAGAGAGTGGAGATCGAAGGAGGAGTGTTGCGGGCACGAGACTTATCCCCTTCGGAAAGTCCTGCTACACTGAGCGAAGGAATCTCTCGAAGCGAAACGAGTCGTGAGTGGCGGGGGACTTCGGTTCGGAACGAACCTGTCGCCAACATCCGGCTTGTCCGTTTTTGCACCATCGAACCACTTCATCGAGCCCATCGAGTCGCCATGAAGCCAAACCTGGTCGGCGCCTTCGCATGCTTGGCGATCCTCGCTTCGCCTGCGGCGGCCCAGTCGCTCAGCGTCATTGATCGTGACGCGACGGCCCAATTCGCCGCGCAACGACAGAATCCTGATGGCGGTTTTGCTGCAGAACCGGGGGGGCCATCCTCGCTCGGTGCAACAACGGCTGCAGTTCGGGTTCTTCGATACACGACAGGTTCAATCCCCGACGTTTTGGCCTGTCTCGACTTCGTCCGGTCCTGTTTCGATCCGGAGTCCGGCGGCTTTGCACAAACTCCTGGTGGAGCCGCGGACGTTGGCTCAACGGCATCAGGCTTCATGGCTCTCAGCGAGCTGAGAATTGAGAACGAGGAACTCCTCAGGAGGGCCTCCGAGTACCTCTCGATTCATGCGGAATCGTTCCCCGAGGTGCGCATCGCGATTGCCGGTTTCGAGGCGGTGGGTCGTCCGTCGCCGAAAGCTCAGGAGTGGACCAGGGAACTCCTCGATTCACGCAACGACGACGGGACATGGGGTGAAGGGCCGAGTCTCGCCTTCGATACGGGCGGTACCGCGGCGGCATTGCTTCGAATGGACCATGCTCTGGACCGTCGAGAGGTCGTCATCAACGCGATTCTGGCTGGTCAGCAGGCCGATGGGGGATGGACCCAGGGAGAAGGTGGAACAGATCTCTCTGCCTCGTACCGAGTCATGCGGGCTGCGTACATGCTGGGAGTGGCTCCTGATCTCGACGCCCTTCGCGGATTTGTCGCAGAGTGCCGTCGGGAGGACGGTGGCTATGCTCCCAGTCCGCAACAAAACGACGCGACCCTCGGTGGAACCTACATGGCCACGATCCTTCTCCGCTGGGCAGATCAGCTCGAAGGATTACCACCCGTGATTGAAACGGCCGGATTCATTCCCATGTTCAACGGCCGGGATCTGACGGGCTGGGAAGGGGATGACACACTTTGGTCCGTTCGCGACGGGATGCTCGTGGGGTTGTCTCCGGGACTTGAGCGGAACGAGTTCCTTGCGACGGAAGATCGTTTCGGAGACTTCTACTTTCGCTGCACGTTTCGGCTGGTTGATGGAGAAGGGAATAGTGGAATTCAGTTCCGGAGCGAACGGACTGCCGGTCACGAAATGATTGGCTATCAGGCTGATATCGGTGAAAATTACTGGGGTTGCCTCTACGACGAATCGAGACGGAATCGTGTGCTGGAGACTGCATCTGATCGAGCGAGAGCCTCCGTTCGGCTCGATGGCTGGAATCAATATGTCATTCGAGCAATGGGGAATCAAATCCGACTGAGTCTTAACAGTGTCCCCTCGGTGGATTATCTCGAAACGGACCAGGAGATTCCTCAGACGGGCCGTATTGCAGTCCAGCTCCATTCCGGAGACCCGATGGAGATCCACTTCAAAGACCTGCTGGTCCAGCCCTTACCTCGGCCGATCACGAACGGAGATTCCAAGAAGCCGGGATTCCATCTTCGTCGTCTGCGGACTGAGCAAGGCGCTCGTTACTCGGTGTTCGTACCCGATGGGTACGACGGTGTTCAAAAGTTCCCAGTTGTTCTCTTTCTGCATGGGGCGGGAGAACGAGGCGATGACGGGGTGGTTCCGAGTCAGGTCGGACTAGGCCCGAGTATCGCCTCAAATCCCTCGGGTCATCCTTATCTCGCCGTGTTCCCACAAGCTCGAGAAACCTGGTCGGCCGCTTCGCCCGATGGGGAACGAGCGATGGCGATTCTTGACGAGGTCATTTCCGATTTCGCCGTGGATACCAGTCGTATTGTGCTGACCGGGCTTTCGATGGGAGGGATGGGAACCTGGTCCCTTGCAACCACCTATCCCGATCGATTCTCGGCACTGGTGCCGATCTGTGGTCCGGGGGAACCCGCGCAGGTCGAGTCGATTCGGACCATTCCGACCTGGGGATTCGTGGGGGACGAAGACCGCGCTCCCTTCGTGGCTGGCATGCGTGAGATGGCCCGATCCCTCAAGGACATTGGCGCACCAGTCCGTTATACGGAATATCGCGGGGTTGGCCACAATAGCTGGGACCGGGCGTATGCCGAACCGGAACTGGTCGAGTGGATGCTCAAACCTCGCCGAATTACTCCCTAATTCGCAGACTCGAAGTGAAATGAGGAATGATCGCATGTTCCAACCAGTGTTTAAAACAGCCTTGGCTGGCTTGTTGATCTTGCTTGCGGTTCAGGTCGGATCCGCACAGGAATCAGACGAAGCTGAGCCGATGATCGAGCGGGGAGGCATTCGCCTGATGCTCGGAGGCGCCCAGACGATTCTCGAGGGGGCCCAAGATCAGGCCAAAGCGATGGGCTTGAAGGTGAATATCACCGTCGTCGATGACGGCGGCCACCCGATTGCCTTTGCACGAATGGACGGCGCCCGCTCGGCCAGTTCGTATACCTCGATGACCAAGGCCATCGCTGCAGCAACACTTCGGCAACCGACTGGTCCGGTCCCCCCTGGAGTCGAAATTCCCGATGTTCTGCTCAACGTCAGTCTTCAACTCACTGCGTCGGCATCCGGGGGGACGGTGACGACCCTCTACGGAGGCGTACCGATCGTCGTCGAGGGGCAGATCCTCGGTGGAGTTGGAGTAGGTGGCGCGACGGGAGAACAGGACGCCGAGATCGCTCGAGCAGGGATCGCTCGGCTTCTCGAATCGATCAAGACCCATCAAGACGACGACGATGAATGAGGCTGAGTGATGCAATCGTTGACCGCCCCGCCAGATGCACCGAAAACGATCAACCCAGGCGCATCCCCTTTCGCAAGAGTCGCGTCGGGTCGTAAACGTATAGGTCTCATGTTGGTTGCCGTCGTCGCTATAACGACGGCTGGGGTGGGGGCGTGGACAACCTGGTTTGCATCCCAGGCAAGCCGGGTGCCGATTTATAGCGTTGAGATCGTGAAGGTATATCCACATGATCTCAATGCCTTTACCCAGGGTCTCGAATTCTCCGACGGAATCCTTTATGAGGGAACCGGTCAATATGGTCGGTCTCGACTTCGGAAGGTGCAACTGGAAACCGGGACCGTGTTAAAAGAGGCTGCGTTACCCAACGACGTCTTCGGAGAAGGAATTACCGTCTGGAAAGATCGGATTCTCCAGCTCAGTTGGCAGGAACGCCTTGGATTGATCTTTGACAAGGAAACGTTTGAGCTTCGAGGGCGCTTCCGTTACGCGGGTGAGGGCTGGGGATTAACTCATGACGACAAGCATTTGATTATAAGTGATGGCACTGCAACCTTGCGATTCCTTGACCCAGAGTCTTACCGGCTCGTTCGATCGATTCGGGTGCTGACTCCAGATGGGCGGCCGGTCGATCAGCTCAACGAACTCGAATACATTAACGGAGAGATTCTCGCCAATATCTGGAATACCTCGACCATTGCTCGTATTTCGGCTCGTACTGGTCGCATCGTGGGTTGGATCGATCTGAGCAACGTTCGTCCTCAGCAAGCAATTGGTAGCAATGCGGTACTGAATGGCATTGCGTACGAATCGAAAAGTCGGCGGTTATTCGTCACGGGCAAGAACTGGTCGGACTTGTTTGAGATTCGAGTGGTCCCTCGCCCCTGAATTTGATGGAACGACCGTCAGAACCGATCAGATCCGGTTCTGACGGGATTGAGGATCACTGGCGATCAAGGAGCCAGGTGACTGCGGTCTCACGTTCGTCTTGCGGCTCACCACCGATGAAGGAATCGGGTCTCGGACCTGCCGTCGCGCGATAGGCGTCGAGGATGATGTCGGGAAGTTGGTTTCCCTCCCCTGAGACCCAGAGTGGTGTAGGAGCGCAGAGCGCGAGGAGACTCGGAAGATCACCGTACTTCAAGGCGCCTGGCCAAAGATCGGGATCGCGGTGGTCGATGATCCGACCGAACCGGTAACCGTTGGTCCCGAGAGCAATGGCATCCAGAGTTCCGGTGGCCACAGCCGCGGCAGCCGCGGCCCAACGACCGGCTCCACTCAGAGCCACGAGTTCAACACGCCCAGGGCTAAAGTCATGGTGTCGAACGAAGGCGAGAACGGAAAGCAAATCATGGACTCGTTGTGCAAACAGCGGATGGTTATATCCTAGTGTGTACCCAAGAAACTCCCGGGGATTCTCGACGGTTCGTGATTGAGTCCGGGGGTCGTCCTTGAGCCACTCTCCTTGATCGAGGAGATCACAACCGACGACGGCGATCCCCTGGTCCATGAGTCGTCGAACGGGACCGATAGGTTGGCCGTCTTTGTCGTAGAGTGAAGACTTGCCGGCTTCGTCCACCCAGACCACAACTCTCCCACGGTAGGACTTGGGATAGAGAAAGACGGTGGGAACGAGCTCAGCTTCAGGCTCATAGCGTAACAAGGCGAGCGTTTCGAGCCAGTCGCCTCGATCGATCTCTCGGTGCTTGTCATAGACGACATCTCCTGCTTCGGGGAATGATCGCCCGACCATCGTTCTGATCGCTCCTCCGACGATTTTTTGAAATTCGAGGAGTTTATCAGTGTCGATAGGTCGAAGATCGGCCATCTTCGAGTGAGAATCGGCATCGAGCAGGGTGAGAAGTCGAACCTCGGCGTCCTCGTCTGTTGGCGGCTTGGGATGCCCTTCATTCCAGACAGTTGCTTCCTCCCGGGTTAACGGAATGTAATCGCGTTCTTCAAGCGAGACATCGGGGCCAAGCCCGAGTTGCTCTGCCATGAAGCTGTACATCATTGCCCGGCTTTGAGCGTTGTAATTGTGCCCGAAGTCAAAGTACCGAGCGATGACATTTCCTGGAGCGTTCGCAAGTTCATAAAGGCGCTTCAGCTCGGGGAGTCCTTTGGTTTCGATCTCCCGGGTCCAATCGTTTGCGCCGGTGAGTCCCAGTGGTCGAGGAGCGAAGAGCGCGGCAAACTCGACATTTCCTGTTCCGATTCGGAGATAGGTTGCATTTTCGCATGTGCACCCTCCTTGCATTGCAGTCGAAACCATCACTGCAGGAAAGGCTGCGGCGGGACGAGGGTCCACGGCTGACAGTAGGAAGGTCTGAGTTCCTCCACCACTCGCACCGGTCACGGCTATACGAGTCGGGTCTACATCAGGTAAATCGGACAGAAAGTCGAGCGCTCGGATCGAGTTCAGTAATTGCAATCCAAGAACATTTTGGAGCCGAAGTTCAGCTTGAGCGCTGAAGAGTCCCCAACGATTAGGACTGCTCAGGCTTGGTCGCTGGCGGGAAAACCCATGAGCGATCTCGAAGGTGATGGGAACACTGTCTGCATAGCCTAGCATGTCGTAGAGAAACACGACGCAGCCCATGCGGGCGAGTTGAACACATCGGGCCTGGAGTGGATGACGTCCACCGACCTCGAACCGTTCTGCGCCCGACTCGAGTTCTTGCCGCACGACGTCCTCGCCGTGGTCGTGGAATCGCCCCTCCGACCAGTGCCCATGGGGACTGAGGACGGCCGGCTTCGGACCCTCGATACCTTTGGGTCGGTAAAGGCTACCTGTCACGTACAAGCCCGGCACGCTCTCAAAATAGACTTTATCGACGGTGTATTCTTCGCGATCGACCGTACCGTGAATGACCGGGATCAACTCTGGCATTGTGGGCATGGGCCAGAGACCAGCTGAGACGAGAATGCGTCGGCGAACCTCGTCGGCCCTGACCTGCCACTGCTCAAGTGACTCAGGGACATGAAATGGGAAGTCGCCATTCAAATCCTTGAGGGGGCCGAGGCGAGGATCGTCCGGAAATTCTGCTTCGGGAAGGACGCGAGGAGGTCCCTGAGCTTTTTCCTGAGCCCAGAGGGTCGCGGCAGGCCAAACGCCGGAAACGCTCCCGGCCATCATGGTCGAGGAGAAGGCCTGTAACGCGGCGCGACGGCTCACATGGTTGGTCGATTTCATCGGGATGCGTGCTCCTCATCACCCTGGGTGGTCAATCGTGAAGGGTTTTCCAGGGTGAACTCTGGGTGAGTCTATCACTCACGGGAGTCACTCGCCATGCTCAAGCACGGGATGAAAAAGAGGCGTCTTGGGTGATCACAGAGACGCATCGCTCACTCGACTCTGGTATGATCGACAGCACTCTGAGAGACGTATCAGAGCCTTTGGGAGGTGTCTTGAGGGCCTGATGCAAGTCGATTCAAACAAGATGATCTCACGGGACACAAATGATGAACTCGCGAACTCTGATTGCGTTCCTCGTGATCCTCTCCCCTTGCCTTGCCCTGGCAGGCGAGCCAGTTGCCCTGTTCAACGGGAACGATCTGAGTGGTTGGACTGCAGTTCTGGCAGATGAGAATGCCAAGGCTGAGGATGTCTGGAGCGTTCACGACGGGGTTTTACACTGCAAGGGCCAGCCTGTTGGATACATCAAGACAGAGAAGGAGTACAGCAATTATGAATTGTCACTCCAATGGAGATTTCCTCAGGGAAGCCAGGGGGGAAACAGCGGAGTGCTCGTTCATACATCAGAGCCCGGGGCGATCGGGATCTGGCCGAAGTCGATTGAGGTCCAACTGCACCGAGGAGATGCTGGGGACTTTTGGGTCATCGGGACCGATCTGAATGTTAAGAATGAAGAAGAGCGCAAGATGGGGCGTCGTCACCTGAACCTCACCGATGATTCCGAAAATCCCATTGGTGAGTGGAACACGATGGTGATCGTTTGTCAGAAAGATCGGATTACCGTTACGGTCAACGGAGACCTTGTCAACGAGGCATCCGATTGCTCGGTGACGGCGGGAGCCATCTCGCTTCAGTCCGAAGGAGCACCGATCGAGTTTCGAGAGATCGTCCTGACTCCACTTGACGAGTGAGTAGAGCTTAGCCTTGAACGCGTCCTGATGGGACGAACGGTTGGTCTCGGCCAGTTCGGGACCAGCCGCGTGTTTCGAACCCAGACAAGGATCACGATGAATGTCGGAAAAGCCAACGATAAGCCCAGATGTGTGTAGATTCGTTAGGAAGAGTTGGTGGGCATGCCTGGACATGGCATGCGCGTCGGCCAGCTTCTCGGAGATCGGTTCGAGCGGGCGGGACGGACTCGAAACTTAATATGGCTGTTCCAGACGTTGCGAGACTCCAGGAGACGCCTGATGGACTGGCATCGACAATCTGGCCGGAAGGAAGGTCAACGGCGTAGGTGCTCGCCAGATTGTGGAGCTCAATTCGGCATCGATCAGCCACTTCGACTGAGACCGCAACGGAGCCTTGCGTCTCCCGAACGGTAAAGACTACTGAAAAATGATGGGCCCCACTTTGTCCTACGAGCAAAGCCTGGAGGACTTCGGGGTCATCGTCAGGTTGTTGAAACTGCAGTTGCTGCAGGGTGGGGCTAACAATTCGACCAGCATCCGCCTGACCTTCAACAGAGACTGCAATCTGCTGGAAGCGGGATTCATGTTCAAGGTCGATTGAATGACACCAACGGTCGCCGATCCAAAAGAAATTCAGGCGAAACCCCGAAGCAAGAATCACGTGGCGTTCGTCAGACTCGTCGAGTTTAGGCATCGGGGCACTGACTACTTACGGTTGGGGACTCGATATCCTCATCAAACCGAGAGCGGACTGACCATCTCCGAATTTGGATATGATCAGTCCGCTTCCGAGTCGAGGCGGAGGGAATCGGAGATCAGATCGATACGGATCACGTTGCTGGGGTGGTCTCACCCTGTTCAAGCTTCATGCGGAGGTAAGCCTCAATGAAGCCGTCAATCTCGCCGTCGAGTACGGACCGAGGGTTCCCGACCTCGTAGCCCGTACGGAGATCTTTGACGAGTTGATAAGGTTGGAGGACGTAGTTCCGGATCTGGCTCCCGAAACTAATCTCACCTTTCTCGTCGTATAACTTGGCGTATTCCGCCTCGCGCTTCATCTCCTCCATCTTGATGAGCTTGGATTTCAAGAGGGCCATCGCATTGGCATCATTCTTGAACTGCGAGCGCTCTGAACGTGATTCGGCAGTAACTCCGGTCGGAACATGGCGGTATCGGACGCCCGATTCCGTTTTGTTCTGGTGCTGACCGCCCGGTCCCCCGCAGCGGAAGACCTCACGCTCAAGATCACAGTCTCGAATTTCGATGTCGATCGAGTCGTCAACTTCGGGCAGGACATCAACCGAGGCGAAGGAAGTCTGTCGACGGGCCTGAGAATCGAATGGGCTGATCCGCACAAGGCGATGCACACCGGTTTCACACTTCAGATACCCATACGCCAGGTTGCCGGTAATGTGCAACGTGGCCATTGAGATACCTGCCGATCCTCCGTCTTCTCGGTCAGTGATTTCGACCTTGTACCCGTGGGCCTCGGACCACATGATGTACATGCGCATCAACATCTCAGCCCAGTCACAGGCCTCGGTCCCACCGGCTCCCGCGTGAATCGAGACGTACGCGTTGCGATGGTCATTTGGCCCGGAGAGCATCGACCGCAATTCGAACGACTCGAAGTCTCGGAGCGCACGATCGGTGGCCTGACGCAGTTCATCGTCGAAGGAATCGTCTCCGGCCTCTTCTCCGAGTTCGATCATTGCGCCAAGGTCATCGCCTTGGGTGATGAGTTCCTCAAAGGGTTTGATCACTCCGTTGAGGGTCTTGAGCTCACCGATGATGGTCTGAGCTTGTTCCTGGTCGTTCCAGAAATCAGGCTGTCCCATCTCTTGCTCAAGTTCATCGCGTCGAGCTTGTTTGTCGGCCAAGTCAAAGAGAGTCTCGCAGGTTGACGATACGATCGATCACGCTACGAGCTTCGCGTTTCAGTTCGGCATCCATCGTCAGGAAGACTCCAAAAGGTCCGTTTCGGTCAGAAGGTCGATTCCCTAAGGGGCTCGACGGTAGGATTGTACGATGCCCGAACCCACCCGACCAGCCAAACTCCAAAACCGTGGGCGCTTCGAGCTAGCTCCAAGGATCCGCATGGTCAGAATGAATAATGAAACGCATGGAATTGCTGGTGCCAGAACTCCGAACGAATCAGGTGGTGGGCCGATTTGCCCCCTCTCCAACAGGTGGATTGCATGTGGGGCATGCTCGAACGTTTCTGATTGCCTGGTTGATGGCTCGATCAGTCGGTGGAAAGGTCGTGCTTCGGATTGAAGACCTGGACACCAGCAGGGTACGACCAGGAATGATCGATCAGGCGATGGTCGATCTCCAGTGGCTCGGTCTCGACTGGGATGAAGGACCGGATCGAGGAGGACCATCCGGGCCCTATCTTCAATCGCTTCGCTTTGATCACTATACAAGGGCCCTCGACCAGCTCAAGCAAGCCAATCGAATCTACCCATGTACCTGTTCCCGGGCAGAGATCCAGCGGCTCGCATCAGCTCCTCATCTGGGTGAGGAGGGGCCAGTATATCCAGGAACCTGTGCATGCCGATGTTCGGACGACGCGGAGAATCTGGAGAATCAACCCTTTGCCTGGCGATTCCGGGTCGAGGATCGCGAGATTCCATGGGACGATCTGTTTCTCGGAAGCGTTGCGAACAACCCTGCTTCCACGGTCGGAGATTTCATCGTTGGGAGGTCCGATGGCAGCATCTCCTATCAACTTGCAGTTGTGGTTGATGATGCAGCCATGGGCGTCAATCAGGTGATTCGAGGAAACGACCTTGTGTCCAGCACGCCGAGGCAACTCTTGATTAGTTCCGCGCTTGGTCTGCAAACACCTCAGTTTGGGCATGTACCACTGGTGATGGATGCACAGGGGAGACGTCTCGCCAAGCGAGATGAGTCCATCAAACTTGCGACGTTGAGAGCCGAAGGCGTTGAACCTGCTCGATTAATGAGCTGGATCGGTCGATCGCTCGGTTTCCAGACTCATGACCGCGCAATGCCTTGCGATTGGGTCGGTGAGTTTCCGTCCGCTACGGGCGGAGCCGAGGGGATTGTCCTGGACCTTGACCTCATTCGCTGATGCCGACGGAAGATCGACCGACGAGGATCGAAGGCTTAGGCCTGGAACACTTCGACTTGAACGTGATACCTGGTGTTATCCGAGACTCCTGGGAATGACTTGCAAACAGGGAAGATGAATCAATGGCTGGTTGAGCCATCCGGCCCAGGGAAGGTAGTTCAGGAATTGTCCGACATAGATTTGTCCGATCACGATGAACCAGAGAATCGACGCCGTAAGCAGGGCGAACAAACTCGAGGTCGATCGCGCACTCCACCGAACCATTCGAAGGGCCGGGCCGCGACGGGGGGGATCTTCCGGAATGAGACGGTACTCAAACAGTGTGGCCCGGATGGAATGAGGCAGTCGATGAATGAGTCGAGGATTCTGTTTCAGCGATTTCCGTAACGCTGAGCGATAAATGCGTGCGATCAAAAGGTGGAGCAGTACGAAGGCGGGAAACAGGTAAATGCCTGCGGCGAGTTGATATTGGCTCAACACGCGGAGCACTTCTTCCGGCTCAGCGTCTGCCCAGGCATCCGGATCGCCGAGAACAAAGGCGAACGGGGCTGAACGCAGTGCCAGAACAGGAAGCGTCGCCATCGAAAAGATCAAGGCATAAACGGATACAGACCAACCACTCGACCAGATTAATCGAGCGAGAATTCCAAATTGAAATACCGATCGAATCTGCCCGGAAGCCGCGAGATGTCCCCAGGCCATCGGAACGTAGAGCATCGCGAGCACAAACAGAAGATGAGCGAACAGCCCAGCTTGAAGACCCACAAAAGCGTTTTCGTATCCTTTAGTGAACGAGTTATTCCATCCGTCATACCATGACCCAAGCCAGAGAACACAAGCAGGGTAGGTGAGGATGAGCGTGCAGAGGAACGCCATGATCCCCCATCGAAGGTTGCTGCGGAGCGCACCGGTCAATTCCCGGGGAAGGCGCGCGATTCTTCGCAACCGGGTTGGCGGTGAATCGTCTGGTGTTCGCCGGCCAAGCGATTCAATGACACGTTCGCTGACAACCCAGCGAGGAAGCGTCGCTACCGGGAATTGATCGTCGAACCGAACACTCTGTGCATCCAGCGGAACGTGCTCATCAGAGTTCCGCTCGTTCCACCAACCGAAGAAGATTCGGCGTCGCATGAGCCGAAACGTCCAGCCAACCACGAGGATTGCTGTCCAGGGGCTTGCCGATAACAGGATACCGATGCTCACAGTGAGAAGGAAGCTTAGTTTTCGAGGGATTGGTCGAATCAGGGGCTTCCGAGGTTGAGAGGCATTCGTTGCGAGCGGGATACCTGGAGACTGATCCATGACTGTGCTCATCCGAAGGCCTCCTCAAGCGAGCCGCCGTCTGCAAAGGGCATGGGGAAGCCCATGATTGCTGCGATTGTTGCCGCGACGTCAGCTTGCTGAACGGTTCGATCAACAATTCGCCCACGATCAATCCCTGGACCAGCAATGGCCGCGAAGATGTGATGCGCATTGAAATGATGCTGGAATGGAACGGCGACGAAGGGATTCGTGTCGCGTCCGCAGTCAGGCACCACGACGAATACGGTGTTGCCGCGATACGCCGGGAGCCGTTCCGCCTCTTCCCAGAGACGTCGAAGGGCGCTGTCGACAATCGAAATCCCACGCGTGTAATGGGATGCAATTCCCCAGTGGACGTAGTCCGGATCGTTGAAATTGACCATCATCAAGGCGGGCTGTAACGTTCGCATTGCCCACACACCGAGTTCCGCCAGGAGTCGGTCTCCCCTTGGGTTGACCAGTCCCGTTCGACCGAAGTACGAGGTCCAAGATTCCCAAAAGGCATCGAGTTCCGGCGTGGTTGGCTCGGCATCTCTGGCGCGATGATCGACGGCTTCAAGCTTTCGGAGTTGATCACGCTTCTGGATCGCTTCCTCGCCGGAATACCGACCTTGTGCCAGGTCGGAGCGAAGCACGTGGAGCTTGTACCGGTAGAGACTGAGAACGGTCGACCGGAAATGAACACCAAATAAATGATGGTTGCTAAATGCGTAGAATTCCTCGTCGGTACGATCCTCGCCATTGACGATGATTGCTCGATGGGGAGGGAGATCGTACTGTTTCCGGAGTGCCTCGAAGAGCGTCGGTACCTGAGCTTCAAAGCGAGATCCGAGAAACTTCCCCGAGACGTCTTCGTACTTATCGTAACGCCCTGTCAGGAGGTAGAGGGTTCCATGTCCGTGGTTGGTCTCGACGCCGGGAGCGTCGGCGATTTCCATCCGGGGGAAAAGGACGCCCTGAGGTGCAAAGACTTTCTTGAGGAAGGGACTGTGAGTCTCGTCCGATGCGATCGTTTCCTGTCGTCGAACACCCCCTCCGAATCGGACGAGGATGACATTCGGTCCCTTGTAGGAGGGTCGTCGATCCACGTTCTCCGCTTGGCTGGCGACAGGGGTAATTGACGAGAGGCCGAGGGCGGCGGACCCCTTCAAGAACGTTCGTCGATCCAAGGGAACGATTCGTTTCGGAATCATGATTCGTCTCCAAACCTCAATCCACCACTTCGGCGTTTAATGGTCTCCTCTGATACCTCGATACAGGGTTGTGGTGTTTCACGAGTTGGGACTCACTTTCCAACGCTCGGATTTGGCCCAAGAGTTGCTCCGAAACTCGCCGATCCAATTCGCCGCCGAGGGACTCACTCTTGGCCGGCTTGCGAGGCAAGTTGAGAACGTCTTATGTCCATTATCGTGTCTCAAAAGGAACGGATGACCTTGCGGGGGAAACTCCGCGAACACTTTGGATTTCAGCGCTTCCGAGACGGTCAGGTTGAAGCCGTAGCCTCAGCGATGCAGGGGAAAGACACTGTCGTGGTCATGCCCACCGGATCTGGGAAGAGCCTTTGCTATCAGCTTCCGGGTCTGGCATTGGATGGAACGACGGTGGTCGTAAGCCCATTACTCGCCTTGATGAAAGACCAGGCGGATGCCCTTGCCAAACGCGGATTTCCTGTGGCGGAGGTCAACAGCACGTTAAACGACCGGCAAACAAAATTGGCAGAGGAAGCGATCGAGGTGGGACTTCCCGAGTTTATCTTCACGACTCCAGAACGGATGGCCGACCCAGACTTTCGAGCGATCCTGAAACGTCGGAAACTCGATCTCTTCGTGATCGACGAAGCACATTGCATCAGTCACTGGGGGCACGACTTTCGTCCCGACTATCTGGAACTCGGCTACGCGATCGACGACCTGGGAAATCCCCCTGTACTTGCCATGACAGCGACTGCAACGCAAGAAGTTCTTGAAGATATTCTTGAGTCATTGCATCTGGCTGATGCGGAGATCGTGCACACGGGGTTTTATCGACCGAATCTCTCCCTTTCGGTTGTTCCGGTGGAGGGAGATGAAGCCAAACAGAACATTCTCACTCATCTTCTCCAGAGATTCGAAGGTACTGGCATCATCTATTGCGCTACGGTCAAAGCTGTCGAGGAGTTGACCGGTTTGCTTGCGGAACCTGGATTGAAGGTTGCCTCATATCATGGACGCATGTCGAACCGAAAGCGATCAGAGGCGCAGAATCAGTTCATGAACGGCGAGATCAAAGTGTTAATCGCGACCAATGCGTTTGGGCTGGGAATCGATAAGCCCGACATCCGGTTTGTGATTCACTATCATATCCCTGGAACACTCGAAGCCTACTACCAGGAATTCGGTCGAGCCGGTCGAGATGGTGCTCTGGCCAGTGGTGTCTTGCTTTCAGATCCCTCTGACCGATCACTCCAGTCCTTTTTTCGAGGAAAGCTACCCGAAGCTCAGGACCTCATGAACGCATTTCATACCGTTGCTCGCATGTCCGACGAGCCAAGAGCACCGAACCTCTCCGATCTGATGCCGATCAGTCCCTTGCCGAGGAATCGGCTCCGCATCTGTCTTGGAACACTTGAACGCTTTGGGTTCGTCAGCCTTGAGAAGGGCCGTCGTTACCGAACGAATCGATCTCAACTTCTCCCGAGTGAAGCAGATCGTCTGGCGTCCCGCTTTCGAGAACGAGAAGAGCGGGTCCGGCTCAAGCAACATCAGATGAACGAGTACGCTCAGTCTCGACGCTGCCGTTGGGCCGTATTGCTCGATTACTTCGGTCAAGAGGAACCGGTTAATCCTCTCTGTGGCCATTGTGACCTTTGTGTTGGGTCGGACTCTCGACCAGTCGATGCTCACCCCGCCTGGTCGACACAAGAGGGCTGAACGGATCTGTTCCGTCGCAAGACGAATCCACCTGGACAAATCGGCATCCGTCGAGCCAGAGCATCTCAGCACAGAATGAGTTCTGAAAGTACAGTGACGAACCTTCAAAGCCGTTCGTTCTGGTGTCAGGCGAGTTCGACAACGTTTCAACGCCCGGAGAAGATGATTGATCTGGAGAGGATGTGGCAATCATCCCGAGTCCGAGGGTAAGCTAGGAGGATCAACTGTCTTTCTTCATACGCCGGATTGATCACTGCGGTTCCTTGAGGTGGCCGCAGCGCGTCTCCGTGTAAGGAATTCAAGAAGATCCTCCTATGGCCGTCGCACAGACCGTCGACATTTCCCAATCGCTCCGAGCCGAGTTGATCCGAGTCGTCGGCGAGGAGAATTTGTTACACCATCGAGACGAGTTGATCGTCTACGAGTGTGATGGCTACGTCATTGAAAAAAATGTCCCGGACGTGGTCGTCTTTCCGACCTCGACGGAACAGGTCGTTGCCATCGTCAAACTCTGTCAACAGTTTGAGGTTCCGTTCGTTCCGAGAGGAGCCGGGACTAGCCTCTCAGGCGGCACCCTCGCGGTTGGCGGTGGTGTCATGATCTGCCTGACCCGCATGAAGCAGATTCTGGAGATCAATCTTCGCGATGGGTATGCGGTGGTGGAGCCAGGGGTCGTGAACGTTTGGCTCACACGAGCGCTCGCCGGTTCCGGGTTCCATTATGCACCTGATCCCTCCAGTCAGACGGCTTGCACCGTTGGTGGCAACGTCGCCACAAATTCTGGAGGACCGCACACCCTGAAGTACGGCGTGACGGTCAACCATGTTCGCGGAGTGGAACTGGTTCTCCCGGACGGGCGAGTGGTGGAAATAGGTGGCAAAGTTCAGGATCTTCCCGGGCTCGATCTGACCGGCCTTGTTGTTGGTAATGAGGGGACCTTCGGGATCGTGACCAAGGTGATCGTCAACCTGACACGAGACCCGGAGGCTGGTCGAACGTTCCTGGGAGTCTTCGAGACGGTTGATCAGGCGACGGAAACGGTGAGCGGTCTCGTTGGAGCTGGCATCGTTCCGGCTGCCCTGGAAATGCTCGACAACTTGATGATTCGAGCGGTGGAGGAAGCCTTCGGATTCGGGTTTCCAACGGAAGCTGGGGCCGTCCTCATCATCGAGGTCGATGGACTGCAAGCAGGTCTTGATCACGAAGCGGAGGCTGTTCAAAAGATCGTTCGGCAGAAAGGTGGCTCAGTCAACAATGCGATTGCCTGGTCGACGCGGAAGGAGCCGGAATATGTCGCAATCTGGAAGGCACGCAAATCTGCCTTCGGAGCGATCGGTCGGCTAAGTCCGACCTTCTGTACGCAAGACGGGGTCGTGCCACGCACCAAGCTGCCCCACATTTTGCGACGGATCACAGAGATTGGGGAAAAGTATCACCTTCAGATTGCAAACGTCTTCCACGCCGGCGATGGCAATATCCATCCAATCCTGTTATTCGACGAGCGTGATCCGGAACAAATTCGAAAAGTCCTTGACGCAAGCCATGAGATCCTCGACGAATGCATTGCTTGTGGCGGCAGTGTTTCAGGGGAGCATGGGATCGGCGTCGAAAAACTCGAGTTCATGCCCAAACTTTTCTCCTCAACTGATCTGGATGCAATGGTTGCTATCCGAAACGTTTTTAATCCTGAGGGACGCTGCAGCCCCGGGAAGATGTTGCCGATCGGTGTGGGTTGCATCGAGCGGAAAAGCCCCGGACGTCGGGCCTCTGCTTGATCCTTGGGTCGGTTGATGGAGCCACGATGAGAGGTGGCGCCGTGAGCAAACGTCCGAAACCATCGAGGCGGAGACAGGTGTCCGGAACCTTCCGCACTCACGAGCGGAGAGAGTCGGACCCAAACGCCGAACCACAGCGTTTGGTTCTCTATTTACCGATCGACGCCCTGGACCTGGCCGAACGACAGGCCTCTCAGGCTCGCGTGGAGACCGTGCAACGCTACTGTGAATCATTACTCCTGCAAGCCCTTGGCACAACGAACGGTCAGTGTCCCGACTCAAAACAAAGCAGCAGCCTCGAAGTTCGTCCTGGAAAATCACGGACGGTTACCGATGACCCGGATTATCTCGCGGAGTGGATCGCCACCATACTGGCAGACTTCGACGCCCCCCAGGTACTGACCGATCCCGGTCTGACAGACCCATCGTTGGCGAGACCCTCCATCGCTCCCGAACCGTCGGAGATAATCGTTGAACGACCGGCAGTTGAAGTGGTCTTGCGTCATGCAGGCTTACGAGGCAGCGATCCAGACGCGTTCTTGATCTCCCTGAGACATGATGGAAGACTCGCTCCCGGAGTTGGTCCCGAACTGATCCAGGCGCTTGTGGAACTTGAGGCCGAATTTCGCAACGCGATCGTGCTCGACCGACTCCTCTGTTTCGCTTTGCATAAGCTCGCATTCGAGGGGCAGATTCTCGTCACGGAAGGGACCAGAAACGCTGAGATGGAGGTGTCGGTCGTGGAGCTGCTACGACTGGTTCAAGAAGGTGTCGATCGTATCCTTTCGGGTCAAAATATCCGGTATTTCAGCAGCCATGATCGCGACGCTTCGATCTACGGCTAACCCGAGCCGCTCGGGTCCCGGCAGCTCCCGAGGGTGGTTCGGGGGCCTTCACTCGGCTCCAACGATGCTGGTGCCGGCACAGGCTCTCTTGCCAGTTGAGCATCCACTCACTTTGGTGAGCATCGTTCTCCTCGTTGCATTACTGATCGCGGCACTGACAGCCATCAGGATGCTTCGGACTCGAGCAGCGCATTTAGATGAGGAACTTCGGGCTCAATCCGTAGAGCGAGACAAGGCAGAGGATGCCTGGCTTGTGTCCGAGGCGTTCTACCACTCGCTTGTCGAGAACCTTCCACAAAATATTTTTCGCAAAGATTCTCAGGGACGATTCACTTTTGCGAATCGTCGTTTTTGCCACTCGCTCGGGCGGGAATTGAATGAAATCCTGGGTCGTACGGATCGGGATTTTTACCCCGAAGAACTCGCAGAAAAGTATCGACGCGATGACCTCCGCGTCATGCAAAGCGGAGAAGTCCTGGAAGATGTCGAGGGGCATGTCACGACCGAAGGAGAAGTCCGTCGGGTCCAGGTGACCAAGTCTCCGCTGAGGGATCCTTCAGGAACGGTTGTCGGTCTTCAATGCATCTTCTGGGACGTTACCGAACAATATCGCACACTCGAAGCGCTTGCAGAGAGCGAGGAACGGTTCGCGCTCGCCGTTCGAGGGACCAACGACGGGCTCTGGGACTGGGATCCAAGAACCAATGACACTTATTATTCACCAAGATTTAAGCACCTTCTTGGATTTGGTGAGGACGACCCTTTTCCACATCGAATCGAAACGTTCCTCGAACTCCTTCACCCCGTCGATCGACCTCGCGTTGAGGAGGCTGCACAGCGGCATCTTTATGGAGGAGAACCTTTTGATATTGAGTACCGGCTCCATACCCAGTCCGGAGAGGATCGCTGGTTCCTTGCTCGTGGCCAGGCCGTTTGGGACGAAAGTGGTCAGCCGATTCGGATGGCGGGCTCGATCAGCGACATCCACGATCGCAAGATGGCGGAAGACTTGCTTCGAGCTCAGAACCAACTTCTCCAGGAGATGGCTCGCTCCGAGCGCCGGGCTCTGGAAGAACGAGAACAGGCCCAGAGTCGCATGGTCGAATCCGCCAAGCTTGCCGGGCTCGGGCAACTGGTCGCGGGTGTTGCGCATGAGATTAACAATCCCTTGGCGTTCGTGGGGAACAATGTTGCCGTACTCCAGCGAGACCTGTCGGAACTCCACGATTTGATCCGGCTCTATCGTTCTGCAGACTCCTTAATCAAGCGCCACCACCCCGAATTGTACCATGAGATTTGTGCTTTTTGTGAAGAGATTGACATTGACTATACTCTCGATAACCTTCGTGGCATTCTGGAGCGCACCCGTGATGGACTCAGGCGAATTCACGATATCGTGAGAGATCTCCGAGCGTTTGCCAGGCTCGATGAAGGGGATCTCTCCGAGATGGATTTAAATGTTGGGATCGAGTCCTCGATGAATATCATTCTAGGTTATGCCAAGAAGCAGCAGGTGGAACTGATCCCAACGTTAACGCAATTGCCACCCGTAATGTGCCATGCGGCAAAAATCAATCAGGTTTTGATGAATCTTATCGTGAATGCAATCGACGCGTGCAACCCTGGCGGTTCCGTGACCATTCGGTCACGAAGTGATCCAGACGCTGGTGAAGTTTGTATCGATGTTCTCGATAATGGCTGCGGGATCGACCCCTCGATTCTCGACCGGATTTTCGACCCCTTTTTCACAACCAAGCCGGTTGGTGTGGGGACCGGGCTCGGACTGTCGATCAGTTACGGGATCGTTCAGGACCACGGCGGTCGAATCGAGGTGGACGCTGTGCCAGGAGGTGGTTCAAAATTCACCGTGCGATTGCCCTTGAAACCACCGTTTCTTCGTTCCAGGCCTGCGATGCACGGGGCGGTTTGAGCTGCGATCGTGAAAACGCCTGATGCAATTCGTTGAGCATGGCATCTCTCTCCTTCTTTCAGTGAGTGTTCGATGAACTGGCCCGAATCCTCGAATGAGCTCCCCTTGGGAGATGGTCGCTTTGGCTTGGCTGCGGAACATCCCTCCGATCGTGATTCTCTGGCCGACAGTGTGCGAAAACATGTCTCCGAAGGGGCCGCCATCTATCCGCAAGGAGGCCGAACCGCCTTGCATTCCGGAGGTCCTCCGGAGCGTCCTGGAATCGTGCTCGATGTCTTGCAATTAAACCGGGTGATCGATTATCCGGCCGCGGACATGACCATTACGGTCGAGGCGGGGATGACCCTGGCTGCGTTACAGGATCTTCTCGGTACTGAGGGGCAGCGGCTTCCGCTTCACGCGCCGTTCGCCGATCGCGCCACCCTTGGAGGAATCTACGCGACTGATACCTCAGGACCAAGTCGTTACGGACTCGGTCGGCCCCGAGACCAGATTCTCGGCGTTGCGTTCGTGACCTCTCAGGGACACCTGGTGAAAGGGGGAGGTCGTGTTGTCAAAAACGTAGCAGGGTATGATTTTCCAAAGCTCTTGACAGGTTCCTACGGCTCCCTTGGCACGATCGTCGAACTCACCTTGAAAACTCGTCCCAAGCCCGAAGCCACGGCGTTGGTCTGGACTCAATGGCCAACCCATCAGCCACTGGAACCGATTCTCTCGGCACTCACGACATCTCGATCTCGCCCGGTCGTCTTTGAACTTCTCAACACACCCGCTGCCGAGGTGGTGACCCGAGAGTCTGGGCTCGATCTTCCGACGTCGGGACAGATTCTGGCCCTGGGTCTTGAGGGGACATCGGAGGTGGTGCAATGGCAATTGGATGTTCTCCGAGAAGAGCTTGCCGCTGCAACGGAGATCTCCGAGGCTCGCGACAGCCATGCAGACCGACTCTTGCAAACGCTTACTGCGCACCCTGCGACCGAAACGCCGATGAGTTTCAAGGCAACGCTCTTACCATCAGCGGTGGCCAATTTCTTCGCGGAGGTTGATCCTGCGCGTTGGGCTGTTCAGAGTCATGCGGGGAGTGGGATCGTCTGGGGATTGGCACACTCCGATGTGCCGATCTCAGTATTGGCTCAAGACATCGCTCACCTCCGCGAACTCGCAGTCGCCGCTGAGGGGAACTTGATCCTTCCCCAATGCCCGACCGACCGCAAAGGGGACCTCGGCGTCTGGGGGGTTCCTCGGATCGATTGGGAACTGGCCAGGATGATCAAGCGATCCCTCGATCCTGCCGGGGCGATGAACCCAGGCAGGTTCCTTTGATACAATGAAATAACCCCAATTTCGCTTCATGCCGCGATCGCACTTTTTCTTCCCATTTGTTTGCGAGCCGTTTCATGACGACCGCCGAATCTGCGACCCGGACGGTTTCCTCCCAGAAGCCCGTCGAGGACCCGGCCTCCCGACCGGTTGACGCGGGGGTCGACCTGGATTGGCTGGCTTCGAAAATCGATTACCGCAGGTTTCAGGAATGCATCCATTGCGGGCTTTGTACCGCAAGTTGCCCGACTTACGTCGAAACCGGAAACGAAAACGACAGTCCCAGAGGGCGCATCTACCTGATGCGATCGGTGGTCGACGGCAGGCTCGGGGTCAGCGATGATGTTCGTCGCCACCTCGACCTCTGTCTCGACTGCCGAGCTTGCGAGACGGCCTGTCCCTCGGGGGTTCGGTATGGCCAGCTCATCGAGCCATTTAAGGTCGCCCTACAGCAATCTGCTCCTCCCGGAAAGCGAAGCTGGTTGCAGACCCTCATCCTGCGCTACCTGTTTCCCTACGGCGAGCGAGTCAAAATCGCCCTCGCTCCTGCTCGCTTGATGCAGCGAGTTGGCTTGCTCGATGCTCTGGATACAGTGGGTCTGACTCGACTGCTCCCACCAACCTTGCGACGCATGCAGGCTATGCTTCCGAAGCTCTCCTCGGGGGGGGCGAAACTCCCTGAGGTACTTCCGCCGATTGGACCAAAACGCGCTCGCGTTGCCTTATTTCTTGGTTGCGTCGCGGATGCGATGTATCCTCAAACGACGGCCGCGACAGCCCGGGTTCTTCAACGAAACGGGTGCGAGGTCGTCGTTCCTCGAGGACAGGCCTGCTGCGGTGCAATCCATTATCACTCGGGAATTGAGGAACCCGCGTTCGACCTGGCAAGGGCAAACCTGCGTGCCTTCGATCTCGACTCAGTTGATGCCATCATTGTCAATGCTGCCGGGTGCGGGGCGATGCTGAAAGATTATGGCCACTTGCTGCCACAGTCAGACCATGATTTGGCCAGGCGATTCGCATCCAAGGTTAAGGACGTCTCCGAGTTCCTCGTGCAGCTCGGACCGATCGCGCCGGCACACTCAGTTTCTTACCGAAAGGTTACCTATCACGATGCCTGCCATTTGGTCCACGCTCAGCGCGTGCGAAGTCAGCCGAGACAACTCCTGGAGATGATTCCGGGATTGGAATTAATTCCCCTGGAAGAAACCGAAATCTGTTGTGGCGCTGCAGGAACCTATAACCTCACTGAACCGGAGATGTCGGAACGCCTGGGGCGTCGCAAGATGGAGCATATCCTCGCGACGGGAGCCGAGGCGGTTGTCACCGGAAACGTGGGCTGCATCCTTCAAATTGCTCGCAAAGCCAAGGAATACGGCACCACGATTACGGTTGAACATCCGATCGATCTCCTTGATCGAGCCTACGAGGGTCGCTGAGGTTTCTTTCCTTCCCGTTCAAGGTCCGCCAGGTTTGTCTGCCGTGGACCTTGATCGAGGCAGGATGATGTCGACACCTGAGGCGATCAACGGCCGACCTCGGGAGGGTTCGTTCCCTTTGCAAGTCGGCTGAAGATCGCTTCGACCAGTTCAGCCAGGCGTCCACTGACTGCAAGACTGGTTTCCAGGACTTCGGTGTGAGACAGAGGATTTTGAGAGATCCCGGCAGCCCAGTTGGCCACGATGGCCAGGCCAAGCACGTCCATTCCGCCATGGCGGGCCACGATCGCCTCCGGCACGGTTGACATACCGACGATGTCGGCCCCCAGAACACGAAGCATTCGAATCTCGGCAGGAGTCTCGTAGTGTGGGCCGGGCATACAGGCATAAACACCTGAGGCGAGTGTCAGACCCAGGCGGTTTGCCTCTTCGCCGGCGAGTGTCTGGAGATTTCTTGAGTAGACCTCGGTCAAGTCAAGGAACCGAGGACCAAGACGATCGTCGTTGGGACCTCGCAGCGGGCTTGCTCCGAGAAGATTCAGATGGTCTGAAAGGCATACGATTGTACCGGGACTGAGGTCATCACGAATTCCCCCCGTAGCGGCGGTAAGGATCACCCGAGGGACCGAGAGGCATTGAAGAATTCGGATCGGGAAGGTCACTGCGTCGAGATCATGCCCTTCATAGAAGTGAAATCGCCCTTGAAAACAGGCCGTCTTCAATCCACCGAGTTCGCCGATCAGCAACTTGCCGTCATGACCCGAGACCGTGGGTGTTGGAAGGTGAGGAAGATCTCCATAAGAAATGACGATCGGTGAATTTAGTCGATCCGCCAGGGTTCCGAGACCGGATCCGAGGACGATGCCGACGTCAATCGGCCCTGAAGCACGAGCGAGGATTTCTGCCGCTGCTTCAGTCGCATGCTGATGGACCATGAACATCCTCAAGGTAGCAACATTCCAGCAATACTTGCTGTCAACACGTTGGCAAGAGTGGCCGCGAGCAGGGCTCGAAAGCCGAGGCGGGCCAAATCCGAGCGGCGTTCCGGAACCAACGCTCCGATGCCACCGACCTGAATGCCAATCGAACTCAGGTTCGCAAATCCGCACAGTGCGAAGGTCGCAAGCGTGACTGAGCGAGGATGGAACTGAGTCGCCATCGCCCCCAACTGCCCGTACGCGACCAGTTCGTTCAGGACGAGTCGGGAACCGAGAAGTCCCCCAATTCCGACACAATCACTCCATTGAACTCCCATGATCCAGGCGACCGGGGCAAGTAAGGTTCCAAGGATCATTTGCAGCGACAACCCTTCGATCGGGAGTCGGCCATCCGACCACTGTGCCACCAGTCCTCCGAATCCTCCAAGGGCCGCGTCGAGGAGTGCGATCAGAGCCAGAAACGTGATCAGCACAGCCGCGATATTCAGCGCCAGGTGTAAGCCTTCGCGAGTGCCACGAGCCGCGGCATCGATGATGTTGGCATCACGCGGAGTTGCATCAGCACTCACACGGCCAAGAGTTAGGGGAACGGCCGTTTCGGGGACGAGGATCTTTGCCAGGACAATCGAAGCAGGTGCATTCATAAGGATCGCAGTGAGCAGAATTCCCGGAGACGCCCCGGCCTCAATATACGCCGCGAGTACTCCTCCAGACACAAGGGCCATCCCAGAGACCATGATGACCATCAACTCTGATCGGGTGAGTTGAGCAAGAAATGGTCTGATTGTGAGCGGAGCTTCGGTCTGACCCAGGAACAGAGATGCCGCAACGTTGAGGGATTCTGCTCCGCTTGACCCCAGCAGTTTGGCCATGGTCCATGCAAAGGCACGGACAATGATCTGCATCAGCCCGATTTGGTAGAGCACTGCAAACAGAGCCGCCACGAAAATCACGGTGGGAAGCACTCGGAACGCGAACACGAAACCAGCCGGGCCCGATGGATCAACCAGGTTCGATCCGAATACAAACTCTGCCCCAACGATTGCACAGTTAAGGATCAACACCACGAAGTTCGAGACCGCTTCCATGACGTGTTGTCCCGCCGGGACAAGAATCAGAAGCAACCCGAGACCCATCTGAATTGCAAGCCCAGGGACCACCGTTCGAACGGAGATGGCTTTTCGATTCTCAGAAAGCAGGACGGCAAGCCCCACGATCAACACAATCCCAAGGAGCCCTTGAGCCCTCCCGCTCGTGATTTCGGAGCCGATCGTGACAAACTCTCCCGCTGGCGAAACCGGTTCCGGGGCGAGCGGCTCTCCATTGCTCGCTTCAATTCCCTGAGCCGATGCCACTGCCGAGCAAAGGATGAAGACAAGCGGCAACAACCGAAGCACTCGGGACATGGTTGTGGGTCTCTCCAGAGTCGGGAGTCACTTCGCTGATTGAGTGATCAATTCCGAGTCTGAGACTTCCGGGTCATGATTTGGGCCGCAAATGGGAATAATGAGTTCAAAGATCCTCGTCCAGGATGATTGGAAGTCCTGGGATCAGGGAGTCGTAATCCGTGACCGAGCCTCCGTCGAGCATGCATTCGATAATCCGCCGACCAAGTGGGTCGAACTCGGCCATTTGATAACTCTTGAGCTCTTTCTGGAAGAACTCGGTCAGAATCTCGGCTCCAGCATCATAGCCCTGCTCCCCGACCTCACTTTGGCGTTCGACCTGGAGGAAGATCGGAGGAATGTCTTGGCCTTCGATGACCATCGAATTCAAGGCATAACCGAGTAACGGGCATCGGGCAGGCTGAACCATCCCGGGGGTGAAGGGATCGGGGCCTCGACGGGCGAGATAGTCGCGAGCGATCCATTGGCCCATGAACCCGACTTGCCAGGCGCCGATGTGCTGGTTTGGAATGAGGATGTGCCTCATTCGGTGCCCTTCCTGGAATTGCTTCAGCAGCAGATTGGCCTGATCGACCTTCCGTCCTGTTGCGAAGGGCCAGTACGATCCGACCCCTTCGGAACTCATTCCTTCGGTCTGGACGATACTCGGGTTGGCGTAGCCCCGAGGGGCCACAAGACGCCACAGCCAGGACAGGGCCGGTGGAAGAACGTGGAACAGCCCAAGAATTCCGAAACTCGGTTTCTCTCGGGTACAGGGCGGGGTTCTGACGCCGAAGGATCGAACATCCACACGGACGGGCTGATTGATAATTCCGGGAATCAACTGCCTCGGCACAACGACCCGAGGGTTCGGACATGGTTTCCCCGGCTCGTCCTCAATATGCTGCCAGATCAGGGCCGTTCCATCGGGGACAGCTTGAATGTTCAGAAAGAGGAGCGGTTCCTTGGCATGGATCGTAATTTCCTCAAGGTGAGGGTCAACGCCATAGTGATCGATGTGGTTGACGCGGATGAACCAGGCGGACTCTGCATCGACGAGGGTCAATCGCCCGTCGTCATTTTGAAGGCTGGGGTGGCAAAGGGCCATATCGTCGGTGACGGGATGAAGTTCACAACCACGAGGGAGGATCAGGTGACGCTCGTCCGCGTCGAGCAGGCGTTTTCCGAGGAGGAGCCGTCCATCACGCTCTCGGTGAATTTCTTCGAGCATTTCGCTCTTTCCGCCACCGCTTGCCCCCTCGTGCATGATGGTCAAGCGACTGCCATAAGGCGTAATCACTCGAACGGTTGAGCAATGGGTTGTGACCCATTGTTCCCGTTCCCCAATCGCCAAAAGAACGCCGTAGATGCCTTTCTTCGCACTGGGGCCCGGATAAAGGTTGTAGCTGAACAGTTCGTGCAGCTTCGCCAAGCGATTATGGACGACGACCTGCTTGCCATCAAAGTGCGAGTGCCGGAAGGGCGGTGCAACGTAAACAACCGCTTTGGGATTGAATTCCGTTGAGAGTGCCGATGGATCAAGAATCCCTTGCAAAAGTGCCAGGCCGAACCCGAAGAACCCTGCGTTGGCGGGCACCACGGCAACTGCGTCGATTCCTTGATCCGGGACCCCCGAGGTAAAAGGGAACAGAACCAGTTGCTGTGTCTTTAACCAGTCGAACGTCTCGCGTCGCGTTCGTTCAAAGTCCTGGCCAAACCGTTCGGCGTAGCGAGGCTTGTTCGTGGGCTCGTCGTCACCAATGACCATGCAATCCGGGTCTCGGCGCCTCATATAAGGTTCGAGGTAATTCGCGGCGATGCCGTTCGATACACGACACACGCGAGCCTCGACGATCGACCCTTTCCCAGGAACGTTATAGGCAACCTCATGCCAGCCTTCAACCGTGTCGTTGACTGCCAGCTGGGCGAGTTCCTCCACATTATGTGCAATCTGCCAGCCGGGGCACGCCGCCAAGATCGCCTTGAGTTCCTCGGGAACGTTGAAGACATTAAACGGCCCAGATTGCACCGCCATTGCAAGACACTCCGTTGGGAGAACTCAGAGATCCAAGGCGCGATCGGCTCGGAATCACTCACAAGCAATCTACTCGACAATCGGTTCCCTCCCCACGCCCGACCGGTACAGGTTGGCTGGAGATCAACCAAAGAGCTGAAACGAATGTTCGAGCCGATCGACGATCAGGTCCGGTACCTCGACCGCCGATTCCCCGACCTCGAACGCTCCGGCAATGAGCTTGCTGGCCTCTTCCAATGCAGCGTCTTCCGAATTGGCAAGGATCGTGCAAAGTGCTTCCCCCTGCTGAACACGGTCCCCACATTTTTTGTTGAGCAACACTCCCACGGCGTGATCAACGTGGTCCTCTGCCCTTGCTCGACCGGCACCGAGGAGCATGGCTGCGTGTCCGATTGGGCGGGCATGAACTGCCGTCACGAATCCCTTCCGAGGGGAAGGAACCTCCCGAAGCACTTTCGGCAACGGCAATCGCGTCAAATCATCGATGACGCTCGGATCGCCCTCCTGAGCCTCAACCACCCGTCGGAAGCGTTCAAGGGCTGAGCCATCGTGGATCACTCGGAAGCACATGGCCTTCGCTTCCTCAAGAGTTCGAGCGGCCCTTCCCAGCACCAGCATCTCGGACGCCAGCGCAATCGAAAGGTCGCGGAGATCTGAGGGGCCTTCGCCTCGCAAGCATCGGACACACTCGGCAACTTCAACCGCGTTGCCGACGGCCTTGCCAAGCGGTTGGTCCATCCGTGTGATCAATGCGACCATGTCCTTCCCGAGACCTCGACCGATTCGGCACATGGATTCGGCCAGGGCTTTCGCGTCCTCAAAACGCTGCATGAACGCGCCGTCGCCGGTTTTGACGTCGAGCACGAGTCCGTCAATCCCTTCGGCCAGTTTTTTGGACAGGATTGACGCCGTGATCAATGGAATCGATTCGACGGTTGCAGTCGCATCGCGAAGGGCATACAGGCGTTTGTCGGCCGGGGCGATTTCCTTGGTCTGCCCGATGAGGACGAGGCCACACTCGTTCAGGACACGTCGGTAACCTTCAAGATCCAGATCGATTCGGAATCCGGGAATCGCTTCCAACTTATCCAGGGTGCCACCGGTGTGACCAAGACCGCGCCCCGAAACCATCGGGACCGGTACACCACAAGCCGCGACGATTGGGGCCAGGACAAGTGAGGTCTTGTCTCCCACCCCCCCCGTGCTGTGCTTGTCGATTTTTCGACCGGGGATGATCGAGAGATCGACGATGGTCCCCGAATTCATCATGCTGCCGGTCAGCGCTTCGGTTTCCTCCGGGGTCATCCCTCGCCAGAGGATCGCCATGAGCAGCGCTGTCCACTGATAGTCCGGGACTTCTCCCGAACCAAGCCCCTCGACCAACCATTGAATTTCGGAAGGATGAAGGGTGCCTCCGTCACGCTTACGTCGGATGAGATCGACGGCTCGGGGAGTCATGGAAGGTGTTTCCCGAAGGCCATGAGCTTGATTCCTGGGGTTCGGATACGATGGCACACGGTGTCGATCTCTGGCAACACAGCACTTCCCCCGATCTCGCAGTCGTCACCAGTGACTCCACCCGAGAGATTGCGATGCAGATGCAATGCCCTTTCCGGGCGCCAGAAGGTGTCTCTGGACCAATTCTCGTGCTTCTCGGATGGGTGCGGCGCGACAAATTGATTGGAGGGTCATTGACTCGTCCAGCCGCCTTTCCCCGATTCCGGCAGGGATGATCCGGTCAAGCGATTACTGCGCTATCCGGTTGCAAATTGACGGTCGCCCGCGTCACCAAGTCCCGGATAGATGAATCCGATTTCGGTGAGTCGCTCGTCAACCGCTCCTGCAAAAATCGGGACTTCGGGCATTGCGGAGCTGAGGCGCTCGATTCCTTCTGGGGCTGCGATCAGGCAGAGGTATCGAATGTCCGTGATGCCCGACGCTCTGAGGAGTTCACAGGCCCGAACCGCGGATCCTCCAGTCGCAAGCATCGGGTCGGCGACCAGAGCAACCCGAGCCTCACCGCAATCGGGAACCCTGTTGTAGTATTCCGTGGGCTGAAGCGTGTGTTCGTCACGATAGAGACCAATATGCCAGACCAGGGCTTCTGGTATCAGGTCGAGCAGCCCTTCCGCCATCCCCAGGCCGGCTCGAAGGATCGGGACGATCGCAATGGGGCCATCAACTTCCAGTCCGCTGGTGTCTCCCAGGGGAGTACGCACCCTCCGCGATCGTGTTGGAAGGTTTGCGGTTGCTTCCACTCCGAGCAGGGTTCCCAGCAGCCGGACGAGTGCCCGGAAATTCGGCGGGGACGTCTCGACAGAACGGAGCGCGGCGATCTTCTCCTGGACCAACGGATGTTTCGACTCAAAGACGAACCCCACAAAGCACTCCTTTCCCGGGAGTCCCGGGCCATGCGCATCCCCCCTGGCCGGGTGGACAGGTCTCGTCTCACTGATACAATGAGGGAGCCCCGAAGGCAACGGGACACTCGGAACCGGGCCGGATTGCGTGGGGGAGAAGTCAGGGAGGATACGGAGTTCGCCGATGGCACTCGGGTTTACGGTCCTCGCCAGCGGCTCGAAAGGCAACGCTTCGCTGCTTCAACTCGACGGTGCTTGCTTCCTGGTTGACGTGGGGCTTGGACCCCGAGCCCTCGCTCATCGTCTTGAATCCATCGGAACCGCTTGGGATCGGATCTGTGGTGCCATCATTACTCACACTCATGGTGACCACGCCCACGACGCAACGCTTCGCGGAATGGCTCGGTTTCGGATCCCAGTCTATTGCCATCCGGGGCATTGGGAGGAAGCCGGCCATCGTGCTGGTTTTCGAGAACTGGCGAAACTTGGGTTACTTCGATTTTTTGATGATCGTCCGCTCCTTGTCGCACCTGGACTTTGGGTCGAATCGTTCACGCTTCAGCACAGCGGGCCGACCTTCGGATTTCGCTTCGAGGGTAGAGTCGGACGGAGAGGCCGCCCATCGACTCTGGGTTATCTGACCGATACGGGATGCTGGGACCATCGTGTTGTTGATGCGCTTGCAGATGTCGATCTGCTAGGTATCGAGTTCAACCACGATGTGGAAATGGAACGCCAGTCGGGTCGGTCTCCTGCATTGATCTGGCGCAATTTAGGGGATCGAGGACATCTTTCCAACGATCAGGCCGCTGAATTACTCCTGGCGATCCTCGACCGATCCGGACCAGGAGCGGTCAATCAGGTCGTCATGCTTCATTTGAGCGAACATTGCAATCGTCCGGAGCTGGCAGTGAAGGTCGCTCGCGAAGCCCTTCGAACACGTGACCGACGCGCCAGAATTCACACGGCGAGCCAAACAAGTCCGCTTGGAAAACTCTGGGTTAAACCCGCTCGAAGACCGAGGGTGGCATCGACCGTTGGGTTCCCGTGGGAATCTTAACATTATCTCACGTCCGAGAGGACCGATCGATCCCGTGGCCGATTACTTCGTCAGCGATGTGCATCTTAGGCTCGACCATTCCGAGCGGTCGAACCGATTTGCGAGTTTTGTCCAGTCATTGTGCCCGAGCGACACCTTGACTGTCGTCGGCGATCTGTGTGACTTTTGGTTCTCGAGCCGACAGCGGAATAAAGAGCCCCTGAGTTGTCCCGGTCTTCACGCCCTGGCCGATTTTCGTGACCAGGGCGGAAGACTCTTGATCTTACCGGGAAACCACGATGCCTGGCTCACTTCCTTTTACGAATTGAATCTTGGTGCCGAGTGTGTGGATGGTGCCTGGGAAGGTATCAGCCATGACGTGAGAGTCTCCGCGGTTCATGGACATCGTCTCGGTGCTCGCAAGCCCTGGAAAGCGATGATGGAGAGTCGCACTTTCCTCGCCGCATTTGAAGCGCTCCCGGGTCCGATCGCCTGGAGACTGGCCGATCGGCTCGAACGTTCGAATTCCCAATCACTTGCAGAAACGCATCATCGCCATCTAATCATCTACCGTGATCATGCCAGTTCAAAGATGAGTGACGGACATTCGGATCTTGTCCTCCTCGGCCACGTTCACGATGTTTTCGATGAAATGATTGGAGGGGGCCGAATGATCGTGCTCGGAGACTGGATCGGTGGTTCCAGTTACGTCCGCATCGACGAGCAGGGTGTCTCCTTTGTCACGGATCGACCCTTGGCGACGACCTTACAATCGGCTGTCCGATGATCTGGTGGCAGTTCCTCGATCCTCGGAACCCTCGGCATCGTTCGGAGTGATCGAAGCGTGATTCTGGAAGTCGCCAGCCTCATGAGAGTGGACACTGAACTCTCGCGAAGATGAACCCTCATTCGAACATTGATGTGGTTCAACTGCCGTTTCTGATTCAGAAATCGTCTCTCGTTGCGCTCATCTCAACCCGTTGGAATCTCATGTTCAAGATCGATCATCATCTGCATACGACCCGGCACTCTCCCGACAGTTATATGGAGCCGGAGGAACTGATTGAGCAGGCCAGAATTGTCGGTCTGAATGGGGTCGTGATCACCGAACACGACGCTCTCTGGGATTCCGAGGAGCTCTCGGAACTCTCAGCAAAGTTCGATGACATAACGGTTCTCTCAGGCGTGGAGGTTTCTGCCCGCGAGGGGCACTTCCTGGTCTATGGGTTGACCGACCTGGATGACTGCCCTCCTGGGGTCGAGTTGGCAGAGCTTTTGAAGATTGTCAGAGCCCAGGGGGCGGCGATCGTCGCGGCCCATCCGTTTCGATGGGACCAGGATTTCGACGCCATCGTTGCCGAACACGGCCCGGTTTTCGACGGGCTGGAACTGGTCAGTAATAACGTTTTCCCGGAGATGCGAGTTCAGATCGAGGCCATGCTCGCTCGTTATCCGAACCTGGGAGCAACAGGATCGAGTGATGCGCACGACACAATGACCGTCGGCTGTTACTTCACGGAGTTTCCGGTTCCGATTCGATCGATGCGGGAGTTCGTGGCCGCGCTGAAAGCGAAGGCGGGGCGCCCACGTCATCGACCGGGCGCGGTACTCCTCGGCGGGCCAATCGATTGAGGAGGCGCTTGCCGAACAGCGGATCGGGGCGTGTCTGGCGATTCAGGTTGTGTTGCGCCTGAGTCCAGTTGTCGATCGCCGGTCGAGTCAGCGTGGCGAGCGCTTGCTCAAACAGGAGAAACTCGTCGCGAGTGGGAGGTTTGAACAAGGCTCGAGCGGCGAGTTGCCGCACCGTGCGATAGGACTCGGAGGTCGATCCTTGATCGAATCCAGACGGGTTCCCGACAAGCTGACGGAGTGAAGCGAGAAGCGCAAGACGACGATTCTCGATCTCCGCTGGATCTCCGGGAATCATAAGAGGAGGGCGTCTTGCGATGTTCGGTTGTTTGGGAACCACGACGAAGACCGGGTTCAGACCCCGAACCGCGAGAGCTCGATACTCCTGATCAAGCCTCCAGAGAACTTCAACCATTCGTCCCCAGTAGGCAATGCGATCGGAGGTCGCTTGCTCGACCTGTCGATGCTGGATTTGCACAGCGGCTGAGCTGACCAGGATTGTGAGTCCGACGAGCCCAGCAACCCGAGTCGTTCGAGACTTCCGCCAGAGCAACATCCTGCGGTCGAGAAGCCCGACGAGTCCACCAACGATCGCTCCCGCCGCATGGCCAAGGTTGTCGATGTTCGGGAGGATGAATCCAAGGAGCGCATTGGCAAGCAAGATTGCAGCCATCCAGATGGGTGCCCGCCGCGGAAATTCCGTGGGATTCCTCCAACCCACCACCGCAACCAGCCCGATCAGACCCAGCACAACGGTCGATCCACCGCCACTGTGCAAGACCAGGGCCGACCCCCCACTGGTCCACGGCCGTAACAGGTTTGCGATCAGATTTGCACCCGAGCCGAGCACGACGTAGATGGCCAGAAATTGCGACGATCCGTACCACGACTCCACCACTCGTCCTAGTTGCACGAATGCGATCAGATTGAGTGTCAGGTGTAAGAGGTTGAAGTGAATAAATGTCGCAGTGAGGGTGCGCCAAACTTGACCACCGTACAGCCCTTGCGGTGTGATGTCACCGAAACCGTGGCTGATCTGTGAGGAAATGAAACCTCCATAGATGAGCGATTTGGGAAAAATCGGCTCGTCCCGAGCGAATCCGAGCAGCACAAAGATCAGAATCCAGGTCAGTGCGATGAGAGTCGTGACGGGAGCGCTCAGCAGAGTGGGACGTTCACATTCTGGGTCTGCCGGAGCGCCCATCAAAACGCTCCCCCATCAGACTCTTGCAAAGCCCGGATTCTCGCCATGCGTTGGTTCAGTGTTGTGTCGTCGAGAGTCGGAATCAGTTTGTGCGTCCCCACGGGTTCATCCAGCGGAACCCAACTCTTGCAGCCGCTTTGCTCCTGGGTCATGACGATTCGAGGGGGCGGATCGGCCCGAAGGACTCGCACCCCCAGTACCCAGAGCCCTGGCCTTCGATACTCGAATCGCTTCAAGACTGTTTCGGAGGTCCAGACGTGAAGATCACTGATCGCATCTAACATGTCGGGGTGATCCACCCAGGTCATGCACTCGACCAGGGCCAAGGCAGGCAGTTCGAGCATGCCTGACGGAAGTGGTTTTGCTGCTGGGGCACGCGTGTCTCGGAGTCCCTGCTGCGCTTCATGCAGGTGCGTCGGGTACAGCCAGAACGAGGGGTGCTCAGGACGAAACTCCCCTGCGTCCTCAGCGATGCCCCCTTTGCGGAGGATCAACGATTGACGACCATCGGCCAGAGCGTCACACACTCCCGCCCATTCCTTGAACGCGATGGCACACGTATGTGGAGGAGTTGACTCAGGGATCACGGCCACTCGTCCTTGGTTTCTCGATCCATGAGGTCGGAGACGGCTTCACTCGGTGATTTGCCATCGAAGAGAACCTGTCGAAGTGCCGTGGTAATCGGCATTTCGATGTTGCGCTGATGGGCCAGCTCGGAGACGCCTTGGCAGGTCGGCACTCCCTCGGCAACCTTGGGGCTTGAAGCCAGTATTGCGGCGAAGGATTCTCCTCTCCCAATCCGTTCTCCAAAGGCTCGGTTGCGACCGAATGGACTGTAGCAAGTGGTGATCAGGTCGCCGACCCCTGCAAGTCCAAGGAAGGTCGCGGGCCGAGCTCCCATGGCCGAACCGAAGCGAGTCATTTCGGCCAGACCCCGGGTGAGCAGCCCTGCTTTGGCATTATCTCCAAATCCGAGTCCATCGCAAATGCCTGCTGCGACACCAATCACATTCTTTAGTGCACCGCCTAGCTCGACTCCAATGGCATCAGAATTACTGTAGACCCGAAACCGATCGGTGTTGAACGTATCTCGGACAAGACGATTCAAGGGGCCATCGGTGCCCGCAACAACCACTGATGTTGGTAATCCTCTGGCAATTTCTTCCGCGTGACTCGGACCGCTCAGAACCGAAATGGGCCGTTCTCCCAGTTCCTCTCGGATGACCTGGCTCGGTCTTGCAAAGGTCTGCTGCTCAATCCCCTTGATGACACTGACGACCGGCAATCCAGGGGGCACCACGGAGGCCGCCAATCGAAGTGAGCCTCGAAGATAGGCAGAGGGGATCGCCGCGATCAGGAGGTCCGTTCCGTCGATGGCCTCTACGATGTCGCTTGTCAGAAGGATCGAGTGGGGAATGGGAATTCCGGGAAGGTAGCGTTCGTTCTGCCCGACCGCTTGGAGTTCTTCAACAAATTCCGGCCGACGAGCCCAAAGCCGAACCCGGTGTCCGGAACGATCCAGAAGGACCCCCATTGCGGTCCCCATCCCACCGGCCCCGAGGATGGTGATCTGATCGAGTGTCACGCGGTTGACCTTCAGTCAGAACCGTGAAGATGCGCCAGAGTTCATGATCGCGTTCAGTATACTCAATCACGCAACCGCTGGCCGCAGGGAAGGAGTCTCCCCCGATTCGGAACCCAGACCCGAACCATTACCCCAAGAGCTCCAATGATCGTCGAACCGATTCGAGTCCAATCCATCCTGACACGAACCTCCGGGTACCTGGAAGGGATTGCGTCACACTCTCTTCAGCCCTACCGAGGCTGTGCTTTCGGTGCCACCCTGTGTGGCGTCGGATGCTACGTGCAACATGCCCGTCATTTGCACAAGGGAAGGCGTTGGGGATCATTTCTCGAAGTTCGGACCAACGCGGCCGAGCGGTACTTGAGTATGGTCGATCGTGAACGTCGTTGGGCGAGGCGCGAACACAATCGCTTCGGGATTTTTCTCTCCAGCGCGACCGAGCCGTTTCCTCCTCAGGAGGCTCATTGGGGAATCACCGGTTCGGTCCTGGCCGCAATGGAATTGGAGCCACCGGACCTCCTCATTATCCAGACTCATTCCCACCTCGTGCAGCAGTCCGTGTCGGCACTGTCGCGACTGTCAGAGCGGTGCGTGCTGCGGGTCCATCTTTCGATTGAAAGCGACCTCGACCGCCTCCCCGGTCTTCCGGGGCATGGTAGCTCGATCGATCGACGTTTTGAAGCCGCATCACTATTGAAGCGATCGGGCCTGAATGTCGTGATCACGGTCGCTCCCTTATTACCGATCCGTGAACCCGAACAGTTTTTTGAACGGATCGCCGAAGTGGCCAACGCGGTGGTTCTCGACCATTTCATTGGAGGAGATGGGACAGAGCAGGGGGCTCGCACCCGACAAACACCCTTGCCCGCAGCGATGGCAAAGGTCCAACCCCTGTCGGTGAAGCTGGCCTATCGGGATCGCATGGCTGAGATTGCCGAACGATTCCTGCCTGGTCAAGTCGGAGTCGGACGCGCAGGGTTCGCAAGCAGATGGGGGAAGTTCTGAGCGGTATCGGTTCTCATTGCTGGTGTCAAACCGGGAACGAAATCTCGTGATCAAAGGCCAGTGTTGACAGTCTGTCGCAGAGATCGCAAAGATCTCGAAGGGAATGAGGAAGGCCTCGTGATCCTGTTTTCCGAAATTTTTTCGGAGAGGCGCGAACATCTTCAGACCGGAATCGGTCTATGGTCGCGTGTGGCAACTCGGATTCGCAATCCGCAGACGCCACTCATACCCAGAGAGCCTCGGATGGATTGGTGCGCACACTGGCCCGATTCATCTGGCTGATCGTGTTGGTTTCTTTCGTCCGTTTCTGTTCGAGGAATGTATTCTCCTGCGACGGCCGAGCCTTCGCTCCGCGATTGGTTCGGTCCTCCGACGGCGGTCATGCTACCGCCGATCTGAATGTCGCCTCACCACCGTTTCCACCTCGTTGAGGTGGCTGTGAGGACTCCTGCGATGTTGACCAATCACACCAACCTGACCCAATCGGCCACGCAGACCCTGCTGACCATCGGCACGCGGTCGCTCGCCCTGGTGGTGGATGTCAACAAGGCGCAGGCAAATGCCCCTCGCTGCCACAAACGCTTCCACCTCCATGTCGGGCCATTGATGTCCGCCGGAATGACGTCCAGGTCGATGAACCCCGATCCCATTCGGATTCATGACTGTAAGCGCATTCCGGGTTCACCGCTTGGCGAAGGCTGGCCGGGTTCCGGTCAGTCGGAATCGTCGAGTTCGTGGTCGCTGGTCCAGTTGCCCTCGCGTTTCAGGGATTCTGTACGACGTGTCGTGACCAGACGACGTGTCGTGAGGCCCGGACAGTTCACAGGGATTCCTGTGGCAATCCGGGCTGCTTTCGCCTCGAACGCGTTTGCGACTGCCAACGATCGCGCTCCCTTCTCGGCACTGGCCGCATGGTATCGGCCTGCCCTGATGGGGGGGTGAACGCCAACCCCCGGCCGCCTCATTGACCGTATCGTCGTGTTCCGATGCGCTCGCAGCTCGATCCGTTCTCTCCAATGTTCGGGAGAGGTCTGATCTCGCCGCAGCTCCATCAAGACACGACGTGCTTTGAGAGCCGAGCGGGTGGTTGGCCCGCACTTGGCGCCGCCTCATTGTGCCAATCGAGCTTCTCCAGCATCGGCACATCGGGAGTCGGGTCGCCACGTGCCCGAGCCGTCACCGTCGGGTCCGGATGGTTCCGTGATCTGGCCGTCTGCGCTGCTCCACGACCTCATGCCTCAACCGGCGTTTGATACGCCGATCCTGAGCGTTTCGTGTGGTCAGGGGTCGCTGAGGACGAGCCTGCCCGAACCAGTCCGCACCTGTGGACCGCTTGACGCCGCCAGTTCGCTCTGCGCCTCTCCCTCATTCAATCAGGAGGTGGCCGGCGAGTTGGTGACACTCCGGAGGATGGGAAGACACCATCGTGATCGCTTTGATTTCTGAGGAACAGGTCCGCTCCAACCACTGGTCGAGCACTGCGGCTCTGGTGATTCGGGCTCGGGACGGGGATCGTGAGGCGTTCGGGCAGCTGGTCGAGCAGTTTCAGCGCACCGTGTACGCGGTGGCTCTGAGCCGGCTTGGCAACACCAGCGAGGCAATGGAACTCACTCAGGAAGTCTTCCTGCACGTGATGGGACGCCTCGATCAGTTGCGCGAACCAGAGCGGTTCGCGGGCTGGCTCCGTCAGGTCACCGTTCGGATGGCGATCAACCGAGCCACCCGTCGCATTCCACCAACGAGCATTGAAGATGAAGTCCTCGACGGCGCGGCGGTTCATCGTCATGAGCCGCTTGACGAACTCATCTCCCAGGAGCGAGCCCGAAGGCTCTGGGACGCCTTGAATCAACTCAAGTCCCTGGACCGTGAAGCCCTTGTGGCCTTCTACATCCGGGACCTGTCGCTCATTGAGATTGCAGAGGAGCTTGGCGTGCCGATCGGAACGATCAAACGACGGCTGCATACCGCTCGAAAGCGGCTGAAGGCCCAGCTTCGGGCCGTTGCCGTTGATCCCGAGGAATGGGCTGATGCGTTCGAGCCCGAGGAGGAGGAAGAGCCCGTCGCGCTTCTTGCCGCCTGCTGATTCCTCTTGTGGAGCCCTCGGTCGTTCGTGCAATCAACGACCGAGGGTGACCTTCTTCGTCTCCCAGATTCATTTATTGAACGTACCGGGATTGATTCTGCTCGGATCCAATCTTCGCCTAGACCTGGCAGCCAACCTGGGTTACTCGTCTTCAAATTCTCCGAGAAGGTCATTGATCTCCTCGTCCAACTCGTCCATCTCAAACTCGTTGGAGGAGGAACGCGCGGTGATGTCCGGGGGTTCTTCTTCCTCGAGTCGGGGCTTGGAGGGATCAGTCTGCGTCCTTGCTCGGAGGTACAATTTGATCGGGACATCGTTAAACGGGAGTTGCTCCCGAAAAACATTCAAGAGATAACGTTGATAGGTTGGATCGAACAAGCCAGGTCGGTTCACGAAGAGGACGATCGTCGGTGGGGCTACACTCACTTGCGTGGCGAAGTAAATTTTCGGAACGCGGTTTTCCCGGACTGGTGGGGCGTGGGCAGTCACCGCTTCTCGAAGAATTCGATTCAAGGTTCCGGTTCCGATCCGTCGATGGGCGCGTTTGTACATGGCCTGGGCCAGGTTGATCAACGCCTTGACGTTCTTCCCGGTTTGTGCCGTGATGAAGGCAATGGGGGCATAGGACATTCCCTTGAACGCATGCTGGACCATCGTCGCATAACGGCCGGTTTCTCCCCGAGCCGGTCCGGCGAGGTCTGAGAGAATAAGGTCCCATTTATTGATGACGATCACGCAGGGCTTGTACTGCTTCGTGATGTAATCAGCGAGTTGTTTGTCAAGCCGGGTCACTCCCTGGGTCGGATCAATAAACAAGAACACCAAATCAGCGCGACGGATGGAGCGTTCGGCGCGGTGAATCGAGTAAAAATCCAGATCGTCACGGATTTTCGCCTTCCGACGCACCCCGGCTGTGTCAATTGCGACAAACGGTAGCCCATCAAGCTCGAAACGAACATCGACCGAGTCGCGGGTAGTTCCCGGGATTTCGGAAACAATCATGCGTTCCGCGTGCGCAAGCGTGTTGATAAAGGTTGATTTTCCCGTGTTCGGTCGGCCGACCACAGCCAGTTTCATCGCCTCAGAAGCAACCTTCGACCCATCATCTTCCGGTGGAAGGTGGTCGAGGATGAGCGAGATCAGTTCGGATTTGTTGCGGTTCTGGTGCGTTGAGATCGGAATCGGCTTTCCGCGGCCGAGCTTGTAGAATTCCTGGCCCTGAGCATCGAATTTTGGATCATCGGCCTTGTTCAGTGCCAGAATCACCGGAGCCTGTACGTATCGGAGACGGCGTGCAACCTCCTCGTCGAGCGGCATCATGCCATCTCGAACGTCGACGACGAAGAGGACGACATCTGCCTCGCCCAGCGCCGTCTCAATCTGCCGTTCAACATGCTCGCTGAGATCATCGCGATCAACGATCCCCACGCCTCCGGTGTCGATTAGTTCGATAAAGCGGCTGTTTCGGCCGTCCGGCAACTCGGCGAGGGTGGCAACACGGTCTCGTGTCACGCCGGCAACATCGTCCACAATGGCGATCCGACGCCCAGCGATCCAGTTCAGGAGCGACGACTTCCCCACATTGGGCCGACCGACGATGACGACACGGGGCAGGGGCATGGCGATGACGTCCCAAGTACCGAGCTCACGCCTTGACGTGGCCTCGGACGGAGGGCGATCCTTTTTGAGGTGGGGAGAAACGAGGAATCTACGACCGGGCGCCGAGACTCATTGTAGTGAACCACGAAACGCCGGGACCGTTCCATTCTAAACCGGCTCGCTTGAACTGGACAACGTTCGGGGGCCTCGATCTGACATGAATGACAATTCGGAGGGATTGATCAAACGGTCTGGGACGATTGCAGCAGGATTCACACTGCTCGATGGAATCGCGCTGGTCATCGGCGCAGCCATCGCCTCAGTGCATCTCAAGCAGGCTGCTCCCCCCGATCCCTTGACGGGAACCGGATGGGTCATGATGTGGCTCACCTTTGCCGGAGTCGCACTGACTGCTTCCGGGCCGTTTCTTGCGTGGATTCGACGCCGTTCAGGTCGTCCGGGAACCAGTCTGCGATTGGGAGATTGGCTCTGGGTCCTTCTTGGAACACCCTGGGCCCTCGCTGCAATCCCTCGAATTGTGACGGGTGCCCGCAACGATGAGCAGCACGATCTTGCGCGCCAGCTTTACGACGTGATTTTGATCTCAGGACTCGGAGCCGCCAGCCTTGTCACCCTGGTGATCGTCTGGGCTCGATGGGTGATTGTCCCTCCCAACCCGCCGGACGTGGGCCAGGGGACATCGGGAAGCTGGACCGAACGGATTGGCCTGACCCTGGCGGTCGCCTGGCCGTTACAATGTGCCTTTGGGATGGTGGTCCTGGGTACGCCTTCCTGAAGGAATTCGGCTCCGGATCCACCTGAAACCGTAGATGGAGAAGGGCCGAGTGTCTGACCTGCCGAGGAATCCCGATCGCAGCAGGCGTCAGCGAGGGCCTCGGTTGATCGATCTGATCGGCCTGATCGTGGGCTTTGGAACTGCCGCTCTCCTGATCCGATCGCTCTGGCCGTCCAACCGATCCATGTCTCCCGAAGTTGGGGTGGTCGTTGGTTTGCTTCACCTCTGGCTGGGGCTCGCCATGGCGGGACCGGTTTTACTGCTGATTGATCGGAGAGGATTGCATGATACCACTCGCCAGCTCAGTTGGGCTCAGGTGGCCTGGCTGCTGATCGGATCGTACTGGCTCGCACTCACCGCGCTGGTCGTCCCGACCCGGATGCTAGTGCATCCCTTGCTTGGCGTCTTACCAATTCTTGCCGCCTTGCTCCTGCGGGGGATTGGTCCGAAGACTTCCGAGGCGAGACTCCGAGCTCAGAACTGGACCGACCAGGTTGCCCTTGGGCTCATGGCCACCTGGCCCCTGGCCTGGATCGCCTTGATCCTCCTCAGCAATACCCTTTTCTGACCACCAGGGACAGAGTGTTCCACGACGGGATGCGCTGCCGAATGAGCGTTGATCTTGAAGCCGGTCTCGTCGGACGATAGACTTTGTGGTTTACCCTTGCACCTGCAATAAAGGGCTTGGACCGACTTCCCGGTTTCGACGTCAGAGGACGCAACCTCAATGCCTCGTAAACGCTTCGGACGAAGCCGCAAGAATCGTTGCCGCTTTTGCACCCCCGAGGGATGCCCCCGGCCGGCTTACGTCGACTACAAAGATATGAGCCTGCTGAAGAAGATGCTCACAAATCAGAGCAAGATGTTCTCTCGCAAGCGGAGCGGCAACTGCGCAGCGTTCCAACGCGCTACCGCTGATGCCATCAAGCGAGCACGCTACATGGCCTTGCTGCCGTATGTTGGTGAGTGAGGCGAATCGGCCTTCTCGGATTTTCCTGCGAGCCGTCCGTTCCATCCTTGCAATGGTTTCTGTTCGACGTCCTGACCTATCTCCTCCTGAGAAGGTTCAGGGCGTCGATGATCGTTTCTAGCGGACGCGATCAATCAATCGTGACCGATTCCTGCTCGATGCGTTCGGGACGGATCGGCTGGGCGACAAATTGACGAAAGAGCTGGTCAAGCAGAACGTAAGAACGATCGAGGTGGGTTGAGAGATCTTTCTCCGCTCCGGCTCGAAATTGTCCCCGATAGGCATCGCGCGCGTAGTTGAGAAATGCTTCACGGTAGGTGCCGTGATCGTGATCCATCAAGAACACGGTTAGGGCGATCGCCTGCGCATAGTGAAGATGCGGATCCCCTCCGTTGCTTCCATTGAAGGTTGCTCGATCCAGGGTGACGAACTGGTCGATCGGGATCAACTCGTCTCGTTCGACGTGACGACGGTGTGCTTCCTCGAAGCGCGGGCCGACGCGGCCACCATAATGGATCGATCCGTCCGGCTGGTGTTCCAGGGTTTCGAAGTAGGTTCCCAGACCCTCAAACACCCAGAAATTGCCTGCGTTCAAGAGATAATCCGAACGACCAGCCAATTCGAACAGGAGTTGGTGTGAAACCTCGTGGTAGAGCGTGGCCTCGACCGGGAGGACTCCCCCTTCGTCCTTGAAAAAATAACTGCTCTTTTGCGTGTCGAGATAAATCCCGAGCGTATCCTTGATCCCAGGATCCCTCAGCCGAGGGGCAAGATAGTCCACGTATTGTTGCTTCGTTCCGAAATAAAAGACTCGGTGTTGGCGAGGAGCATTCGGGGGTGCCGTGGCGGAGGATGACCGCTTCAATTGGGCGAGCTGAAGCCGTTCGGGGCCGATCAGATCTGCTCCCACCGATGTGAACAGGTCGTAAAACGCTTCGAGTCGGCGCCCGAACTCGATGCCCTCGTCCAGGGGTACGCTCGCCTGAATTTTGAAGTGGGGGGTGGTGATTTGCCAACCACTGGTGATGGAACCCTGCCGAGCCGCATCAGCCTCTGAGGCAGGCACCCATCGCAAGCTGGACCTTCCCTGGCGAGAGGGCGCGGGAAGCAACCCTTGCTCAAGGTTCTCAACCCAGTCAGCCGGAATCCAGCCGTAGGTCGGATGGGGAATGTCTCCGTTCTTGAATCTCAGGATCGCATGCGGGGTGGCCCAGCCTCCCTCGTGCGGAACGTATCCCAGAAGCCGACGTACTTCGGAATGGTCTGGGCTTCTACGGAGGACCTCCCGGAGACTCGCATCGGCGAGGGCGAAACGTTCTTGCTCGAAGGCCTGGTTGGCAAGTTCCTCATACTTCTTTGCAGCCTCTTCACGAATGACAACGACCTCGGGAAGATGCCTCGCATCCTCTTGTTCGTTGTCCGATGCAGGAACGATTTCGAGCAAAGGGAGGAAACGCCCTGGTCCGTCGGGCAGAGGAATTGGTTCGATGACAGCCCGAACAGTCTGAGCTTGTAAGACTTCCCCGCTCGCCTCCAGACGATTCGCAAGTTGTTCAAGCGCCTGCGATTCGGAAGCCAGGATCTCGAGGCGTTTGGCATGAAGCGCGTGACGATCGTCCCCCCGGGGAGGGATCGCTGCCGCCTCGTCTGTCTGAACGAACCCAATCCCAAGCAAAAGTAGACCAAGTAGTCGTAGGGACCATTCAAGGATTGCCAGATTCTCCACTGGACCCACGAAACGGATGGTCGCAGAATGCCCCCCAGGTGTCAGAACGATCTTCGAGGGCTGAAGGGTTGGTAGCATGGCGATTCGATCCCTCGTGCCTTGCGTGCTGGGAATGCTGGGGGGCCTGATTATGGGCTGGCTTGCAGCATCGTATTCTACCCCGAGTGTCCGGGCCGGTCAGGGGGATCGCTCGGGTGAGTCCATCCTCGCTACGGGGCCTGTCTCCGTGGAGATGGATCGGGTGACAAAGCAACTGAGCACAACCGACGCGGTTTATTTCCTCGACTATTCTGGTGGAAGACTCCTGGCGACCATACCGAGCCTTCGACAGACGGTTTCGGGCACGCAGGTTCTGGGTGATTTCGCGGTTCGAGACCTGGTCGCGGACTTTCAGCCTCCTCGAGGGGCAACACCTCGATTTGCCATGACCATCGGTCAGGTCGGTCTGGGCACCGGAACGGGGTGGGCGCCCCTGTTTGTCCTGGAGACACAGACGAGGAAAGTGGCAACTTACCGCCTGACCCCCGGCCCACTTCGCCCAGGGGGAGAGCAGCCTCCCACGTTTGAACTCCTAGAACTCAAGCAACTTCCCTGATTCGATCACCGACTCTTGCCCATGAATCTGATGACAGAGACAATGACAGCACACGAGACACCCCCGGATCGTTGTGTTGTGCAACACCTGCGCGATCGGATGACGAATTTCTCGACGATCGTGAGAATCCTCCGAGGTGTTTCGACCGGACTTCGGCCCGATCCGATCGCTCCCTGATTGCATCATGAATGTTCACGAGCAAACCGGCGGAACGGTTCCTGATTCTCCTGAACCTCACGTTCAAGAGTCCAATGACCCTGTGTCGAAGAGACGCCTTTTCCTTCTTGGCGGAGGGATATTTCTTGGAATCCTCGGTCTCGTTCTCCTCCTGAGACCCAACCCCGACCCTGACCGACTCTGGCAAGACGCTCAGCAAAGCCTGAAAGCCGGTCGTATCGAGGATGCCGAACTCGCCGCGAAACGGCTTGCTCAGCTTCGCCCGCCGACGGATTCGGATCAGATGCTTTTTGCCCAGGTCGCGATTGCTCGGGAGCGAACAGACGACGCGCTTGCCATCCTTGCCAAACTTCCCGAGGCAAGTCCCCTCCGCCCTCAGACTGAGCTTCTCGCCGGACAACTCGAATTGCGACGCGACCGGATGAGAATCGCCGAGGACTTTTTCCTCAAGGCAATCGAACTCGACCCGACCCTGACGCAAGCTTACCGTGAGCTGATCTATATCTATGGCTTTCGGTCGCAATCTGACGAGATCGACAAAACGTTTCGTCGCCTGTCTCAGCTCGGGCCATTGAGTGCCAACGAGGCGTTCATCTGGTCATTTATTCGAGGAGTGCAATGGACCCCCGAGGAAATCGTCGAGACCCTCTCCCGGGCTGTTGAGGCTGACCCCGAAGATCTTCGTTCTCGGATCGCCCTGGCCGATGCACTCCTCGAACTCACGCGATTTGAGGACGCGGCCACGGTTCTCGCTCCCCTGGATCGCTCAGATCCCGACGCAAGAGCCGCTCTCGGTCGTCTTGCCCTGGAACGAGGGGACGTCCCCGCCCTTCAAAAATTACTGGCCGATGCTCCCGAGAATCACGCGGGCATTGCGCTGCTTCGAGGAAAGTTGCAACTCCAGCTCCGTGATCCCAAGTCCGCGGTGAAGTCGTATCGATCAGCCCTCGACCTCAGACCGAATGACCGAGAGGCACTTTCCGGCTTGGCCCAGGCCCTGAATCAATCCGGAAGGCAAGAGGAAGCGTCCGAGGTGGTTGAGCAACTCAACCAGGTCAACGAGCTCAACAATCTGTTAAGCCAGCTTCCTTCGTTCGACGGGAATCCCAATGCTGAACGTTATCTCGAACTCGGTAGGATTTGTGAGTCGATCGGCTTTTTGCCACAAGCCCGGGCCTGGTATCAGAATGCAATCCGGACCGACCCTTTCCACAAAGAGGCCCAGCAAGCGATCGCTCGAACGGGTGAGGGACAATCCGAAGCGCGTGATGAGGATCGAGAGACGGAGAATTGACCTCGATCCCCAGCTTTCAGAATCCTGTATTCGTCGGAGCGAGCCCGGCGGCGGCACCTGCCTGGCCCCCGGGGATCCCTGGACCGCCTCCTCCTGGCATTCCGGGCTGGAGTTCTCCTCCCGGTGACGCACCGTTTGGAGCAGCGTCAGTGCCTCCTTGCGAGGTCATTTCCTGCCGCCAGCCTTCTCCGAACGGCCGAGCATCTTCCTGGTCGATCAGCCAGCGGCCCTCGGGATCGAAGACACGCTTGTTCTCAAACTCGCCAAACGGATCGATCGCCGTTTCATCGTAGGTCGAGAACGGATAGCCGGTCGTGTGTTGAAAGAAGGCAAGGAAGCGGTGGTCGAGTCCCATGCCAAACGGAGGGCGGGTTTCGTGACCCACCACGTTGAAAATCTTCTTGTGGACCGGCGCCGTGTGAAAGACCAGAATCATGAACGAGGTGGCCACCGCGGCCGCCGCCAGCCCGAACCCGATTCGACCGGCGTGGAAGACCGGCATCGGGAACCGGATCATCGTCGGTCCCAGAGAATCGGTCGTGAGACGGAGGACCACGAACGACACCAGGAACAGGACCAACAGACACACCAGATCGGCATATCCGTACGACCACGATCCGGCATTTTCCGTGATCAAGGTCGCCAGGGGCTCATAGAAGTTAAAGGCGATGACGCTGGCAAACAACACGTTGAAAAAAACGAGAGCGGCACCCCAGAGCCCTTCGCTCATGACCGTGTAGGTCAGTCCAAGAAGCACGGCCACGATGCCGAGGTGAACGACGATTTCCATTCGGTTGAGTCCCCTTCGGACCTCGCTTCGAGGCGGAAAATGGAGTGAGAATGAGGCCGAGTTACTTGACCACCCGCATGAGTTCTTCGATCGAGGTGCGTCCCTGGATCACCTGTCGTAAGCCATCTTCGGTCAGGTAGATCATCCCGTTCTTGCGCGCCTCATCCTTAATCGCCTTGACCGAGGGATTCTCTCGAATCAACTCGCGCATGGGGTCGGTAATCAGCAAGAGTTCGAAAATCCCGGTTCGGCCCATGTAGCCTGTGCCGCCGCACATTGGGCAAACTTGCTCGGGTTCCTTGGGAGGACGGTAGAAGACGTCCACCTTGTCAGGAGGAAGGTTTGCCTTCTTCAGGAACTCTGCCTTGGGCTTGTAGGGTTCCTTGCAGGTTTCGCAGAGCAGTCGGACGAGCCGCTGACCGAGGATGGCTGTGATTGAGTTGGCGATCATGAAGGGCTCGACCCCCAGGTCGAGCATTCGAAAGAGGGCCGTCACCGTGTCGTTGGCGTGGACGGTCGAGAAGACCATGTGACCGGTCGTCGCTGCCTGGCAGGCGATTGTCGCAGTCTCCTGATCACGGACCTCACCGATCATGATCACGTCGGGGTCCTGGCGCAGAATCGACCGCAACTGCTGGGCAAAAGTCTGACCCGCCTTGGTGTTGATTTCGATCTGAGTGACGTTGTCAATGTGGTACTCGACCGGGTCTTCGACCGTGATAATGTTCTTCTGAAAGCGGTCAATCTCTCGAAGACAGGCATAAAGCGTGGTGCTCTTGCCCGAGCCGGTAGGTCCACAACAAAGGAACATTCCGTGAGGCTGGTTTACGATCTCGCGAATCGACGCCACCATCTTCGGTCGCATCCCCACTTCTTCAAGCCGGCCAACCGAGGCGGCATTGTCGAGAATTCGCATGACCAGCTTCTCTCCGGCTTTCGAACCGGAGGTCGCGACTCGGAAATCAATCTCGCGTCCCTCAAACTTCGCCGCGAAGGAGCCGTCCTGAGGCTTGCGCTTTTCGGAGATGTCCATGGCGCAGAGAACTTTAAAAATGTTGATCACGGCGTCGCCGGTCGAGCGATCGAAAGGTTCGGCGGCGTGCATGATGCCGTCGATCCGGTAGCGCACGGCAAGCTGGTCGGGACTCGGCTCCAGGTGGATGTCGGTCGCTCGGCGGAGGATTGCGTCGTAGACCAGTTCCTTCGCCCCAATGAATTGAGGCGAGCCCTCGGCTTTGGCCACTCGGTCCTCGTCAACCTTGCCGGTAGACGACTTCCCCATGAACGTGATGGGCGGCCCCCCGTGATAGTCCGTCCCTTGCTCGACATTAAAAATACGACGTTTCAGTAATCCGTTGATCAACTCGCCGAAGTGATAGGGCGTCAGCACCTTCTCATCATCGGGAACAGTCTGATTTCTTGAGTAGGCATACGTTAACGAAGGTGCCAGATAGGCAATCAGGAGGAGAACCAGGCCAATCGGATAGAACGGGATGATCCAGACGAGCAGGAATCCGAGAATCCCACTGAAGAAGACCAGCGAGTTCCACATTTCGAACCGGATGTTCTGCAGTTCCCGGGTATCGTCGTCCACCCAGTCCACCGTCTTGACCCAGGCAAGATAGATCAGGACGACCGGAACAAACTTGAACAGGTTCAGGTACAGACCAGGACCTCGGAGGGTGTTGATGGCCGCGGACTGGGCCAGAAGCAACCCCGGCAGTTCGGCTGCCTCGGCCCCGTTCACGAGGCCAACAAGCGCCAGGGCAATCATCGCCAGGACCAGGCGCGGGCGGATCATAAGTGGAACTCCGAAGCGTCGAAAACCATTGGGAATCCGAGAACCGTAACCGGGGCAGGCAGAAGGGGAACCTCGACCATGACGTTCCCCTCCGAATTCCGTGTTAAAGAATTCCAGGCTGGGCGATGGTAATCCCCTTCAACGCCATCTTCAACGCCTCGGGGCTGGGAGCGACCTCGAAGGCCGTCGCTCGTTCGACTTTTTCAGCCTGAACAAGTTGCTTGAGGCTTTCGGTAAAGTCTTGCATCCCATCTTCCTTGCCGATCCGGATCGCGTCACCGAGCTTGCCGTCTTCTTCGTTGAGGATCAGCTTACGCACGGTCGGGCTGGTGCGCATGATCTCGCACGTCGGTATCCGGGTCTGGCCGGTCTTTTCTGCCCAGTCTTTGGCCGTCGGCAAGAGCTTTTGTGCGATGATCGCCTGGAGGTTGAAGGCCATTGACTGCCGCAGCGCCGGGTGCATGTCTCTCGGGAACAGGTCCAGAATACGGCCGATCGTCGAAGGGGCCGAGGAGGCGTGAATCGTTCCGAACACCAGGTGGCCCGTCTCGGCCGCGTGCATGGCCGCATTGAACGTGTCGCGGTCACGCATCTCACCGACCAGGATAATATCCGGGTCCTGTCGCACAGCGTGCTTCAAGGCCGTATCCCAGTCAATGACATCGATACCAACCTCTCGCTGGTGGACGATCGATTTCTTGTCGACAAACGTGAATTCGATCGGATCCTCGATGGTCACGATATTGCAGCGTTCTCGAGAATTGACGTACTCCAGCATTGAGGCAATCGTCGTCGATTTTCCGGAACCGGTGACACCCGCCAGGATCACAATTCCCTGGTCGTGACTGGCGATTTCGGCCAACACAGGAGGCAATCCGAGTCCTTCGAAGTCCGGAACCTGATTGTTGACCCGGCGGGCGACCAGGCTGAGCTTGCCTCGTTGTCGGAAGAGATTCACGCGGAAGCGGGTCTCCATCCCATCCGGATCCGTCACGATGTGGGCGAAGTCGACACCGCCTTCCTCTTCCAGGATGGTTTTCTGCCGAGCTGTCAGCAGCGGGAACATCAATCGTTCCATGTCTGCCGTGGTGAGCGGCGGAAGCTGCATCTGACGAAGTACGCCGGTCAACCGCATCGCCGGAGAGACGCCGACCTTCAGGTGAAGATCGGAACCTTTGTGCTTCATCACCATCCGGAACAGCTTGTTGGCTTCCGGCTCGCTCGGGTTGACAGGCTCGATCGTCTGGGCATCGATACCGGTGGCCATGGAGGTTCTCCTGGGACGTGAGACCGGGGCAATCGTTCAGGGGATCGGTGGGATGGGGTGAGAACGAGTTGGAATCATGGGAATCGAGGAGGTCAACGGGGCCTGAACATGGCACACCCCATTGCGATCGACGTGCGACTGTCACACTCCGGTCAACTCTCGGACGGGAACGTGATGGCGGCTGAGATAGGCTTTTGTTTCGGCAATCGTAAATTCTCGATAGTGGAAGATGCTTGCGGCAAGGGCCGCATCGGCTCCTCCCTCAACCAGTGCGGCTCGCAGATGCTCCGGATGCCCGGCACCGCCGGAAGCGACCACCGGAATCGTCACGGCATCACTGACCGCGCGCGTCATAGGAAGATCATACCCGTTCTTCGTGCCGTCGGCATCCATGCTGGTAAGAACGATCTCGCCGGCCCCGAGTCGCTCGACCTCGCGAGCCCAGGAAACCGCCTCCAGACCGGTTGGGATGCGCCCACCGTTGATATGCACCTCCCAGACCTCCTGATCGCCTCGTTGCACCCGTTTCGGGTCGATATTCACGACGATGCACTGGCTTCCGAATCGCCGAGCAGCAGAACGGACAAACTCAGGATCACGAACCGCCGTCGAATTGATCGAAACCTTGTCTGCCCCGGCATTCAGAAGCGCTCGAATATCGTCGAGGGTCCGGATTCCGCCACCAACGGTCAGCGGCATGAAACAGACTTCCGCCGTCCGACGGACCACGTCGAGAATGATTCCTCGGCCTTCGTGACTGGCCGTGATATCGAGAAACACCAGTTCGTCCGCTCCCTCGGCATCATAGCGAGCGGCCACCTCAACCGGGTCTCCGGCGTCTCGAAGATTCAAGAAATTCGTGCCCTTGACAACACGGCCCGCGTTGACGTCGAGGCAAGGAATAATCCGCTTGGCGAGCATGGCGCGACGATCCGATGAGGCAAGCAAACGGAACGGGCCGACGGTCAGGTGAGACGGGCAAACCGATCGACCCTGTATCTGAATCGCAGAATTGTACCGCTCAAAGTCAGCTCATCCTAGGGATCGCCGGACCGCTCACCCCGAGAGATCTCAACCCTTTCGATCGCTCGGGAACCCATCCGCCATCAACGCAGGTCATCAATTCGGTCGAAGCGTATCGATCATCCGAGGACAATCCGGGAGCCCATCCAGAAAAGCTCGGCCGTAGGGCTTGGTCAAGACTCGGGGGTCAAGGATCACCACAATCCCCCGATCGGTTCTTGAACGAATCAAGCGTCCAAAGCCTTGCTTCAGCTTCAAGACGGCCTCGGGAACTTGGTGTTCGAGGAAGGGGTTGCCGCCTCGCGCTCGAATCGCCTCAAGACGCGCTTCAAGCAACGGTCGTTCGGGCACGCTGAACGGGAGCTTGGTGATGATGACGTTCCCCAGGGCCTCCCCCGGGACATCCACCCCTTGCCAGAAGCTGTCGGTACCGAACAGAACGCTTCCAGGGTTGGATCGGAACGACTCGATCATCTTCGATCGGGGCAGTCCATCGCTCTGCGAATAAAGCGGAATGTTCCGTTCGATGAACCAGGGAAGCAAGGCTTTCGCGGCCGACTCCATGAAGCGATACGAGGTGAAGAGAACAAAGGCCCGGCCCCCGGTTTTCTCAAGGTACGTGGGAATGGCTCGGAGGCAAGCGCGCTCGAACCCGGCCGGGTCGTCGGAAGGGTCGGGCATGTTCCGAACCAGATGAAGACGGGCCTGATCCTCGTACGCGAAGGGACTTCCCAGCTGGAGCGATTGCCCACTGCTCAGTCCCAGTCGGTTCCGGATGAATCGGAAGTCAGGCGGCGACCCCGAGCAGAGCGTTGCTGAGGTGAGGATGCAGGTCGGCACCTCCTGAAACAGGAGTCGATTCAGGACGGGACCAACCTCAATCGGTGCCGCCGCGAGGGAAACCCGGCGCTTCTGGAGATTTCCCTCAAGGTCAACCCAGTACACCCCATCCGGCTCGGATTGCTCCAGCCAACGATCGATGCTGATGGCCGTCAGATCGCAGCGGTCGCCGACGGCAGTCAGCTCCAGCCGCTGCCCTTCGTCTTCGATCTCCTTGGCCCCCTCGAAAATTGCACTCGCCAGTCGTCTGAGGGTTTCGGGCAGCTCCGATTGAAGGCCCATCGGACGGCGAAGTCGACCGTTCGGCTGACCTTCGGATTCTCGCCATCGCATGATGGCGGCAAAGAACGCCGACGCGGCAATCCGCGCGGGTCGAGTCGCATCGATTGCCTCGTCAAGGTCGAAGTGGGCGAGCAACCCTTTTCGCGTGCGCTCGTTGTAGAGTCTGCCGAGCAGGTAATCGACCTGACCGGACGTAATCCGGAGCCCGAGATGATCTCCCGCGATCGCCTCAAGCGTGTGGGCCTCATCGAAGACAACCACATCGTAATCCGGAAGCAGACCGAACCCTTCGGCCCGAAGGGCCAGGTCACTGAAGAAGAGGGCGTGATTGACGACCAGGATATTGGCCGTTCGCATCCGTCGGCGAGCCTTGAAGTAGTAACAGTCCTGAAATCGAGGACAGCGTTTCCCAAGGCAATTGCCGTTTTCACTCGCCACCGCATCCCAGACGGCCGACAGCGGCCGAAAGTTGAGATCCGAACGGCTTCCGTCCTCCGTCTCCCTTGCCCACGATTTCAGGCTGCTAAACTGGTCGAACTCGTCCGGATGCTGAAAGGTCGCCAATGCCCTTCCACCGGCCGACTCCAGGCGACGAAGACTGACGTAGTTCGATCGTCCTTTGACCAGGGTCGCCGTGAATTCGCACGGCATGACCGCTCGAAGAAAGGGCAGATCTTTCTGGAGTAACTGCTCCTGGAGACTGATCGTGTGGGTCGAGACGACAACCTTCTTCCCCCCCCCGGCCGCCGCGAGAATGCTGGGGACAAGATACGCGAAACTCTTGCCCACCCCGGTGCCCGCCTCAACGACAAGGTGGCCACTCTCGCCGATGACCCGGGCGACTGCCTCGGCCATCGCCAGTTGCTCGGGGCGAGCCTCGTAGCCTGGCATCCGACGGTTGACGGCTCCTCCGGGGCCAAGGATCGGGGCCGGGTTGAATTTGAGTTCGGTCATGTTCGGCCTCCCGACCGACCTTTCGTCTTCACGGATCGGGATTCCACAGGGCCTCGGAATCGCGCGAATCAACCCAGGATGAGTCCTCTGGCCAGCGAGCGGTGATCCGATTGACCATCACATCACGGCTCCAGAGGACGATGATCGGTAGCGCGACACAAAAATACAGCACTTCAACAGCAATCATGACCGGCAGCCACCAGCCCGCATTCGGAGGGGAAACCAAAGGAACCCAGCAGATCGCCACCGAGACCGAGAAGATCACCCCGAGGAGTCCAAGCATCGCAACCAGCGGCACCCGGTTGCGCGATCTGCCAACCCAGGCCCTTACCCGACCCTGTCTTGCGACGACGATCGCCGCCATCGTCACCATCGTCGCTAGACCAGCCCCAAAAAGCATGACAAGCGCCGCAGTCACGAACTCGACAGGAGCCTCCCCTTGAGCGGGGAGCTGCATGAGGTGTGTGAGGATTGAGATTCCGATCACGATTCCGAGCATCAATCCGAGCGCGATTCCTGTCGACTGCCAGAGTCCCCAGGCAATCTCAAACAATGCCTCAGCTACTCGCTTCGCCCGGTTCGTTTCTTGGCGAGGACCGCTGACGACAGTTCCGATCGCACTAATTGTCGGCTTCAAACTCCCGACGGCCACCGCGTGAACGGGATTTGCGGTCACTTCGAAGACAATCCAGGCGATCGAGGCGCTGGCAGACCAGAGGAGGAGTCGGCGGTGATTCCTGACAACTCCATCTTCCTCAAGACTGCTGGGACTCCACGCTGATTCCTCGGCATCAAGCACCCGAGTCCCCTCTCTTGATCCTCAAATCCTCGATCAGGAAACACGAGGTCGGCCGCGACGCTCAATTCCATCCGAACCGCCGTTGTCGTGTTCCCCATTCGGAATCGTCCGAGTTAAGGCCGATGAATCATCCCCTCCGTCGGACTTGATGCGGTCGCATACAGCTTCTTCGGAATCCGACCGGCCCCGCCTGCAAGGCGGCCGGCCTCGCAGGCCAGGCGCATGGCGTGGGCCATCCGGAGGGGATCGGTGGCCGAGGCGATCCCCGTGTTCAGCAACACGCCGTCGCAGCCAAGTTCCATCGCAATGGCCACATCGCTTGCCGTGCCGACACCGGCGTCAATGATGACCGGATAATCGGGATCATTTCCCTTCAGGTCCTCCAGGATGATCCGGATGTTGTTGGGATTCAGCACACCCTGACCACTGCCGATCGGACTTCCCGCCGGCATGACGGACGCCGCGCCGGCGGCCTTCAAGTGCCTCGCCATCACCGGGTCGTCACTGGTGTAGCAGAGGACCGTGAAGCCGTCCTTGACCAGCACCTCGGTGGTCTGAAGTGTGGCGACGGGATCGGGCAACAGGGTTCTCGGGTCGGCGAGGACTTCGAGTTTTACCCAGTCGGCCCCGGGATTCCCGAGTCCTTCGAGCAACTCACGCCCAAGCCTCGCGGTACGCAACGCTTCCTCGGCGTTGAAGCAGCCGGCGGTATTGGGAAGGATCGTGTAGCGAGCCGGGTCGAGGTAATCGAGCAGGTTCCGCCCTTCTTTGTCAAAAAGCCTTTCGCGACGAACGGCAACGGTCACGACTTCCGCTCCGCTTGCGTTGAGGCAATCCCTCATCAGTTCCAGCGTTGCGTACTTGCCGGTCCCGACGAACAGACGGCTTCGGAATCGGTGCGATCCGATCGTCAACTCGTCGGGACCGAACGCACCGGCCTCAGGGGCACCCCCCCCTACGAGCGTCACGACCTCGACTTCATCCCCTTCGTCCAGCACCGCCTCGGCATGGCGTGCCCGAGGGACGAGGACGCGATTGACCTCGACGGCCACAAACTCAGGCCGGACTTCCAGATGCTTGAGGACCTCGGCCACGCTGAGTGGTCCGGAAAACGTGCGTTCTTCGCCGTTGAGGATGATGGTCACGTCGGGCGACCCTCGGAAAGGCTCGGTCGTCGGATCGGCCGTATTGGCCGGGGTTTGCGTCAACATCTGTCCATCGTAGAGTAGGCGCTCGCGATGGTCAAGCCAACCCGGTTTCCTGGGGCTCAAACGCTTCTGATGACGATTGAGTTGACAGTCTTGCTTCGATTCCGCATCTTCCTGGCGGTCGGAAGAGGTCGCCGTGGCCAAGGTTGATTTCTCCCTTGGCCTTCTTCCGAGCGGATGCCGAACCCCACAGGGTTCCTCAGGGATACTTTCGTCACACGATCAAAGGGGGGGCCTGTGTCTCATCGCGAACGACGCCGAAGGATGCAGCCCCGACTGGAATTGCTCGATGATCGTGTTCTTCTTTCCTCGGCTCCGTCCGTCGCAATCCAGGATCGGGTTCTGTTCGTGGTCGGAACCGAAGGCAACGACGAGATCGACGTGACCATTCGACCGTTTCGCTTGGGGGCCCAGACCATCCCATTGGTTCGGGTGGCCGGCATTCCCAGATGGTTCCCGGCCACGCGATTTGATCTGGTCGCTGTGAATGCAAGCGCAGGCGACGACCTCGTCACGATCCACGACCGAGGTCTCCCCTTGATGTCCGTCTGGATCGACGGTGGCGAGGGAAGTGATACGCTGCTCGGCAGTTCGGCCAACGACACGATCATGGGGGGACCGGGGGATGACATCATCGAGGGTCGAGGCTTCGGGGATGTCATCGTAGGTGGTCCCGGCTGGAACGTGATCAACGGAATCGCGGAACCGCCTTCGCTGGGAGGTTATCCCTTACCGACCTTCGACCCGGACGAGGGATTCCCCGGGGGCGACTCATCGACGCCGCTCTCGAGTTCGCCTCCGTCGTCGATTGCACTGACCCTTGATGAGTGGGCCATCGTCTCCCAGACCAATCAGGAGAGAGCTAAGGTAGGACTGCCGTCACTGGTCGTCAGTGAATCACTGCAACGAGCCAGTCGAATTCAAGCGGAGAACATGGCGAAATTGAATCGAATTTCCCACGTCCTCCCCGAGTCCAGTACGCCCACACTCGCCGATCGGGCTCGTGCTGTCGGGTACGAATTCGCCGCCCTGGCGGAGAATCTCGCATTCAACTACGCAACACCCTCGCTCGCGGTGGAGGGATGGCTCAGCTCGGATGGACACCGAGACAACATCCTCTCAGACGAGTACACGGAGATCGGCGTGGCGATCGCTCGAAACGGGATCGGACAGCCCTATTACGTTCAGGTATTCGGAAGACCTGTCGTCTGAGCGAACATTGGAAGTGCCCCGAACGATTTAGGGGCATCCCAAGACTTCGAAGACTCCCTGACTTTAGAGGACTGTTCGAGGCAACTGGTGTCTGCTTATCATGGAAGTATGAACACCACGAGCCCGAGCCACCCCATTCTGATTGGTTGTAGTGGATGGAGTTATCCCGACTGGGAGGGCGTCTTCTATCCCCCTGGCCTTCATACCAGCGAGACGCTTTCCTATTACGCCGATCGCTTTCCAATCGTCGAGGTCGATTCCACCTTTTACCGCGCTCCAACTCCGGGCATGGTCCGCTCCTGGTATGAACGGACCCCCAGCGCATTTCGCTTCGCTTTGAAGGCCCCTCGCTCGATCACGCATGAAAAGCTGCTCAAAAATTGTGAGGAGGAGGTCGAAGGCTTCGTTTCCTCGATTCTCGGACTCCGCGAGAAGCTCAGTTGCGTGCTTCTGCAAATGGGCTACTTCAATCGGTCGGCCTTCGGAACCCAGTCGGAGTTCCTGAAGGTACTCGACACGTTTCTGACTCGTTGGCCTTCGGGGCAAACTCCCCTGGCGGTTGAAGTGCGCAATGCCCGATGGATCAACTCCGAGTTGGCCAGCGTGTTGACCTCACACGGCGCGGCCTTGACGCTCACGGAACAGTCCTGGATGCCGACCCCTCGACAGGTCGCCGATCAGTTCGACCCCCTGACCGGCCCCTTCGCTTTCATCCGCTTGCTGGGCGATCGCCAGGGAATCGAACGGGTCACCACCACCTGGGACCGGATTGTTCTCGATCGTTCGGCCGATTTGGCCGAGACCGCCGATCTGATCCAAAGCTTGTCCCTACACGCGCCGGTCTTCGTGTTCGCGAACAATCACTACGCTGGGCATTCTCCGGAGACGGTCCGACAGCTTCGGCGGCTCCTGGCGCTTCCCGAACCCTCCCCACCTGATCGACCGAGGTGGACCCTGTTTGATTGACTCGCTGCGGCATCGAACGCGGTCTCCCGGTTCGGTTACCATGAAGCTCCGCTTCGATCCAACAAACGGCGATCCGCGTCTCACGACAGCAGTCGAGCGAGTGGCCGCCGCGTCCCCAAGTCTCGGTTCACTGAGCAATGACTCTCCCTGCATCAGAATCCCGATCGGAGCCGTCGAGCCTGGATTGGCCCTCGCGCCAACGCGAATGGCAACGCCGGCTTCCCAGACTCCGGCTCGATGCGGAACCAATCGAGGAGCAATTGGAGCGCTACCGACAATCGACGATCGCCCTCTCCGTCGTCACGATGGGGAGTGCCGGGATCGTTCTGGTTGTGTTCACCCTGTTTGGGGCCCCCTGGTTTGGAGTGTTTCTCAGCCTCCTCCCGGCCGGGGCGGTGATCAGTGCGGCCTGGCGATCGCACCAGCGGCTCCAATTCGGTGCGACTCAGTACCTCCTTGAGCGACAATCAGTCCAGGCGCACGAGAACCGGAGCCCGCTCGGAACCGGTTGACCCTGCGTAGAGGCCATACCCTTCCTACAAGATCGAATCTGCCCCTGTTGGAAAGAGGACGTTTCGGAACGATTCGGAGGGCATCCTTCCTCCTGTTGTGAACTCTCCCTGATCGATCTCGAAGCTCAATGACGATGAACAGAGAGAATCCGACTCGATTGCGCGAGTGACTCTCACGTCTCAAGGCTGTTCAGTGACCATTCGGTCCTGGGTGGAAGCTCCTTCGACACGACGGCAAAGGGATGGGGATGGTTCATCATCTTCCACCAGTGGCTGTCGAGTCGTGGTCCAGGGAGGGGGGGAAACCCTCACTACGGATGCTGCCTCATTTCCATTCCAACCAACGCATGTTCGGAGTCCTCGATTCGGATTTGGTCGGGCTTCCTCCAGCCTTTGCGGCTCGAGTCTTTTTGCATCGACGAGGCTGGACAACTCACCAGGCGTCGACCGGATCGGGTCAACTTGTTGTCGCAATCGCCGAACGGGGAGAGGAGCGCATTCGATGCGAAGCCGATGAACCCGCCTCCGCTTGGTGGCAGGTCCTTCGATCGGCAGAGCAGACCCAGGCTCGGACGTTGATCATCTAGCGGAACAAATCGATCTCTGCCGATTTTCCCGAACGTCGCGGAATCAATATCCGGTTGCCGACCCCTCTCGCAGATCAGCGGACGAGATCGGTGGGAGCCCAAGTCGTTGTCGGCATTCGTCCAGGATCTCTGCGGTTCGGCTCGCTCCCACGCGAGTCACGCCGAGCGACCGGACATCGAGCAACGTGTCAAGATCCCGCACCCCTCCGGCAGCCTTGACCTGAACATGCGCCGGGGAATGCGCTCGCATCAGCTGCAAATCCTCCCGAGTCGCCCCACCAGTACCGTATCCGGTCGAGGTCTTCACCCAGTCAGCGTTGAGTGAACCACAGAGTTCACAGAGACGAATCTTGTGCTGGTCAGTCAGGTAGCAATTCTCAAAGATCACCTTGACTTTGCGACCCTCTGCGTGAGCCACGTCGATCACGGCGCGAATGTCCTCCCGAACGTCATCCCAGGCATTGCTGAGGACCTTCGAGATGTTCACGACCATGTCCAGTTCCTGGCAGCCGTCCGCAATGGCCTGAACGGCTTCCGCCACCTTAACGGTCGTTGTGTGACCACCGTGTGGAAAACCAATGGTGGTGCTGGGCTGAACCGTGCTGCCCGAGAGAAGCTCGGTACAACGGGCCATCGCATAAGGCATGATGCAGACGCTCGCCACATCGTAGGCGACAGCCAGCCGGCAGCCTCGTTCCAGGTCGGTCAGGGTGAGCGTGGGATTCAACAGCGAATGGTCGATCATCTTGGAGATGTCGCCGTATGACGCGTCCATCGCGGAAACTCCTGGAACGAGCTATCGAGGACATGCGACGACAAGTCCTGGGGCCGCATGGCTCAGGCCTTCGTTCGCCTTAACCGGTAAGCCGCACGTCATTTGGTGATGCCGCAGCCCCAGGAGACGTGGGGAGGTCACGTTTCCCAGTTGGGAGAAACCCATCATCCGACGGGTGTCGGCACCGCTCCGTGCGGACAGCGTTGATCAACATGATCGCAAAAAAAAAGCCCCGGGCGAACCCGAGGCATAAGCGATTCGAACGAGGATGACGGGGCTCGAACCCGCAACCTCCGGCGTGACAGGCCGGTGCTCTAACCAATTGAGCTACATCCCCTGAACAAGACGTTCGCAATATTACAGGACGGCTCGTGGGTCGTCAAGAGTCTGGTCCCTTGTCCCGATAGACCGGTCGAGAGTATGGTGACTCATCGGTTCCGGATCGGATTGAGCCAGAGAAAATGAACGCCCGAATCCGGTCCAGAGAGATGGTCGGCGAGGAGGGGGAGTTGTGCAGATTCGTAAGGCGGTAATCACGGCGGCCGGTCGAGGTGCCAGGCAATATCCGGCTTCCGATACGGTCCAGAAAACAATGCTCCCCCTGGTCGATCGGGATGGTTTGACCAAGCCGCTTCTGCAAATCATCGCCGAAGAAGCGCTCGACAGCGGGATCGAGGAAATCTGCGTCGTTTCGGCTCCCGGTGACGAGGCCCGCTACCGATCGCAATTTCGTTCCATCGCCGATCATCTCCGGTCGGCCTTTCGCGGCGTCTCGTGGGCGGAAGAACAGATTCGAAAGGTCGGTGAACTCGATTCCCGGATTCGCTTTGTCGAGCAGCAAGAGCCCGAAGGATACGGCCACGCGGTCTGGTGCGCCCGAGAGTTTATCGGCCCCCATCCGTTCCTCTTGTTGCTCGGTGATCATCTCTACATTTCCCGAGAGTCCCGGAGGTGTGCCCGTCAACTGATCGAGCTTGCCTCCTCCGAGTCCTGCGCCGTGTCCGCGGTTCAGGCAACGCGCGAGCACCTGATCCATCAGTACGGCACCCTCACCGGCCGTCGGTTGCACGACCGAACCGACGCCTATCAGATTGATGAGATTCTCGAGAAGCCCAATCCCACCCTTGCCGAGCTTCGTCTTCAGGTTCCAGGGCTTCGGGCTGGGTATTACCTGTGCTTTTTCGGCATGCATGTGCTGACGCCGACCATCTTCGAATTGCTCGACGACCTGGTGCGTCGCGACGAACGAGATGGGGACCAGATCCAGCTCACCTCGGCCTTGAACAGTCTGGCCAATCGCGAAAAATACCTCGCGCTCGAAACACTCGGGTCGAGGCACAACCTCGGAATCAAGTTCGGCTATGTCGAAGCTCAACTCGCACTGGCCCTGAGTGGAGCCGACCGGGATCGCTTGCTGACGATGCTCGTCGAATCGGTTGCGCGGGAGCAGGCGACCGATCAGCGATCTCCGTGAATCACCCTTCTTGAGACGACGGCATCCTCTTGTTCCCGTTGAGCCCATGACCCTCGAATGGCCAGTTCCATGAGAGGTCGTCGGCTGTTCTCGCCTCGCATCTGGCCTTTCTTTCTTGAACGATGGACCGGACCACCTCACATGGCTGACGCGAAATCCTTGATCGAGACGATCACCTCGACCGACCCGGAACTTCGCGATCGTTCCCTCCGGTCCTTGATCGCAGGAGATCCAACTTCCACAATCCTCTCGCATTGTGAGGAACTGGAACGGTTTCGCAAGCGATCGACCAACCTCTACGAACGTGTCCGTGCGTCATTGTTTCTTCATACGCTCTACCGATACGTCTTGCAGGAAGCTCCCGACCTCCCCTCAACCGGATGGATCCCGGTCGAGGGTGTTGACGACCTCATGCAGCGTCGCTTTGAGCAAGCGATCTCATCCTTTCGCGCCGCCATGCACCGGGATGGCCCCAACGGAACGATCGCAAGTGCCCTCGCCAGGGCCTATGAGGAGATCGCTCTGCAAACACTCGCGGATCAGGTTCGGCGATCCGTGCGGAGTTGCCGGGGCAATCGCTGGATGTTCCGCGTCGGCTCGGCCGACGAACATCCGCTCCGCCTTCATTCGCAATTGCTGGAGCGGGAAGGAGACGACCACCTCTTTCCGGTCCTCGTCGAGCGAACGCCGGTCCGGCTCGATCTCTCACATAGCGGTTGGTCCGATATCTTCTTCTTGGGGATGGATTTTCCCGAAGGTGCGAGGGTTTTGAACATCTCGGTCGATCTCGGCGTCTTCGGTCGCGATGATCAGCCCAGGCCACCGATCGAAACCTACTGCCGGGTGATTGCCGAGCCGATCCTCAGGCTTTCCAGCCTCGACCTCAACGACGCCAAAGATATTGATTCGCTCGAAGAGTTGTTTAACTTTGGAAATGACTATCTTGGCCTGGTCAAGGCCGGGGTCATTGCTTCGGGCTTGGTTCCTCCGTCGCTCGAAGGGTCCTCGACCACGTTGCAACAGGTTCTCGACCGTGTCATCCGCCCCGGTCACGGACTTGAGGTTGTCAGCAAGGTCAACGACATTCCCAAGGGTTCCCGTCTCGCCGTTTCGACGAACCTCTTGGCCTCGCTCATTTCCCTCTTGATGCGAGCGACCTGCCAGACGAGAGCGTTGGCCGGCCCCCTGCATCCTGAAGAGTCACCAGTCGTTGTCGCCCGAGCGATTCTCGGCGAGTGGCTCGGCGGTTCCGGAGGCGGGTGGCAGGATTCGGGAGGCATTTTCCCCGGCATCAAGCTGATCGAAGGTGTTCCCGCAAGCGAGGGCGATCCCGAACACGGTATCAGCCGGGGACGCTTGCTTCCGAAGCATACCTTGCTCGACCAGAAGGGAGCTGGGGAACAGTTCCATGACGCTCTGGCTCGCAGCCTGGTGCTGGTTCATGGCGGAATGGCTCAGAACGTCGGGCCAATTCTCAACATGGTCACCGAGAAATATCTCCTGCGAGGCCAGGAGGAGTGGGAAGCTCGTCAGGACGCCCTCCAGATTTTCCAAGGGATCGTTTCGGCCGTTCAATCGGCCGATGTCCAGACACTCGGGAAACTGACCACCCAGAACTGGGACGGACCTCTTAAACGCATCATTCCCTGGGTCACGAACCGATTCACCGAATCGATCATCGCGGAGGCGAAAGCCCATCTGGGCGAGGATTTCTGGGGTTTCTTGATGCTCGGCGGTATGTCCGGCGGTGGCATGGCGTTTTTCGTCGCTCCCCACCGTCGCGATGCCTTTCGATCCGAAGCCCTGGCCATTCTGAAACGGGTCAAACATCGCCTCGACGATGCCTTACCGTTCGCCATGGAGCCGGTGGTGTATGACTTCGCCATCAACCCGCTTGGCACGGTCGCCGAAGTTCTTGAGGACGAGGCGGCGCTGATGCCCCCTCGGTATTATTCCTTGCAAATTCCCCGGATGATCACGCAGGGGCACACCGAGGTTCATCCCCAGCGCCGGGTCGATATCGACCGATTTGCCTCTCAGAGTGCCGACACCACCGAACTGCTTCGGCTCTTCCGAACGACGATCAATACCCTCTTTCCTGTTCCTCGATCCGCGCTCGATCCAACCTCAGCCGATTGGAACGCCGAGGCCGATCGTATCCGTCGAGAGAACGGTTTCGACTCTGTCCAACACGAACAACTCCGAGAGGACCTTCAACGCGGTCGGATCGGTCTTGCTCGCAATCGATTGCCCGTCGATACCGAAATCCGCGATGTTCAGGACGACGATCTGATCGACGCCCGATCCCTGAATGACGATCCCAACCGATCGCCTCTCGGAGCCAAGCTGGGCGAGATCGCCGTGGTCAGTCTTGCCGCCGGAGTTGGCAGCCGGTGGACGACGGGAGCCGGGGTGGTGAAGGCCGTCAATCCGTTCGTCATGCTCGACGGCACCCACCGCAGCTTCCTCGAGATTCACCTTGCGAAAACGCGGCAAGCCATGCAGCGATACGGCGTCACCATCCCTCATGTGGTGACGACCAGTTACCTGACCCACGCGGCCATCGAGCATCACCTGCAGATGACCCGGAACTACGGACACCACGGACCGGTTGTCCTGTCTCGTGGTCAGTCCATCGGTCAGAGATTAGTACCAATGACGCGCGATCTGACGTTCCTCTGGGAGGAGCAGGCTCACGAAACGCTTGACGAAAACAAGCAGAAGGTTCGTGAGGCGTCCCGACGCGCGATCCTTGGATGGGCTCAGTCTCAGGGAGAAGGCGCTGATTACGTCGATAATGTCCCGCTTCAGCGATTCAATCCCCCCGGGCACTTCTACGAGGTTCCGAACCTTCTCCGCAACGGAACTCTCGCCGGGCTGCTCGATCAGTTCCCGGACCTTCAATGGTTGCTCGTTCACAACATCGATACGCTCGGCGCTGACCTTGATCCAAGAATCTTCGCCAAGGTTCGAGAGTCAGGAGCGACCCTGATCTTTGAGGTCATCGCCCGACGGCTCGACGATCGCGGCGGCGGTCTGGCCCGGGTCAATGGCCGGCTTCGGCTCCTGGAAGGACTGGCCCAACCTCGTGAAGAGGTCGAATTCTTGCTCCGCTACTACAATTCCATGACCACCTGGGTTCACATCGACGGTCTGCTTTCCGCCTTCGGACTAAATCGAGCTGACCTCAGAGAAAACCCGGATCGTGTCGCCTCGGCCATCCGATCGATGGCCGCTCGTGTTCCAACCTACGTGACCATCAAGGACGTCAAGCGGCGATGGGGACACGCGCAAGAAGACGTCTTCCCAGTCGTTCAGTTTGAAAAACTCTGGGGAGATTTGACCGCACTTCCTGATCTTCCCTGCTCATTTCTTGCGGTCGATCGTGCTCGCGGTCAGCAACTCAAAGACCCGGCCCAGCTTGACGGGTGGGCCAATGACGGCAGCCTGTCGTATGTCCGCTCGCTCTGTTCGTTTCAACCGGGTACAGTTCCGAACTGAGGCTTGCGGATGTGGCAGGGTTGGATCGTCGAGGAGCCTGCAAATGCTTTTCCCCCTTCTTTGGAAAGCGCTCTGAAGTGGCTCACGACGTTCGTCGGCGTTGCGATGCGTCGGAACGCAGATCACGTTTTCCTTGCGGCTTGGCAACCCAAATGTCGAGCGAATGACATCACACCAATTTTCGTCGGTTTGCGATCCCGAGGGGATCTCGAAATTTCGGGGCACGAGTGATGAAGTCGTGGGGCCAGCCTCGACTCTCCCTTGGTCAACTGCTCACCATTCCGTTTTTTGCGGCGGCGGCCCTGGCGTGCATCGTTCCTGTCGTTCGTTCGAATGCGGTCGCGCACTATGGGATTGTCCAGGTCCTGTTTCTCGAAGCTATCATGATCCCGATTGCGCTCGCGCTGGTGGCTCAGGTGATGCTGGCTCGACAGACAGTCCGCGATCGGCTGGTCGCGCGCCTGCTCTGGCTGTCTGCCCTTGCAAGTCGCGTTGCCATTCTCGCGATCGCCGCGGTCACGGTCTGGGACATTGGAGCGAGCGTTTCGACCGGCCGAGGTCTTCCGGTCGATCTCCTCGCATTTCTGATCGTTCTGGTCGGTGGGTTGATCGCGCTCAACGAAGTGGCACTCGTCCTTCGAGGAAAGCTCGATGTTCTGCGCTGCCCCCGATGTGGGCACCCCACAACTCCTCTGAATCAGCCCGAGAACTCACGCCTGAGCAGCTTAGAACGTTCTTGCATCAACTGCGGCGCGCGGCTTCCCGCCAGACAGGATGCACCTCCAACCGATCGTGATGAATCCGTTCCTCCCCATGAGTCTCGATGGTCGACGCTTCTCGATCAACGCGACGAGGCCTAAAGCCTCTCGGACGGCGGGTGATCGTCACGACACTGACGTTGCGTAATGGGTTCCGAAACCCAGCGTTTCCTCGATCATGATGGTCCATTCTGAACAGGCAGTCCCCCTTGGAGCCTGCTGGACACCCTGCGTCTTCACTCCACTTCGTGAAGTCCACGGTACCCCCTTAGCAACGTTCGGGGTCGTCGGGAAGAGGACCGAAGGACCGTTCAGCCTCACGAACTTCCTTCGCTCCGAATGCCCTCCTTGGTCAGGAGTCGCCCAGACGTTTACCTCTTGATCCTCATGGTCGACGATCATTCCACGCTCTCCTGGTCGGGAAAATCCGAGAGGCGAGCCAAATTTTTTTCCTGTGCGATCGCTGAGACCCTTTACGAACGGTGAAGAACCAGGATGACGTTTTTCAATGGACAGTTCCCCTCCAGGATTCCGAGTCATACTCAGGAAAAACCAAGGGATTTTAATGACTGTGTCAGAATTCTAAAGAACATCAACTGAATGAAATCAAAATTCACAAAAACAATCGCAAATTGAATCGATTTGATCAAATTGTTGCCGATTGGCTGGAACACCTGAGAAAACCGGCTTCCTTGCTCCTTCGCTGTCTTCACAGGCGTGTTATATTTCGCTAAGAAAATCACTGCAAAGGCCGGTGGACCGGTTCCGGCCAGTCGGTTCCTTTCCACTGAGGGTGTGAGACGATGGCGGCGAAGAAGACCGGGACGGCGGCGAAGAAGACAACCGCGACCAAGAAGAAGACCACGGCGGCTCCGGCAAAACCAAAGGTTGCGAAGACTCGTCCTGCAACGGCTCGGAAGGCGGCCGCCCCCAAGGCGTCGAAGACTCCCGCCAAGGCAGCCGCCCCAGCGTCTTCGGCGACGGCTGCGAAGACGAAACCTGCCCCCAAGGCAGCAACCAAGAAGCCTTTGAAACTCACGGACGCTCAGGAGAAAATCCTTCGCCAGATCGAGGCCGCTGGTGAGCCTGGCTACACGCCAGCCCAGAAGACGGAGCTGAGATCGATCGACAAGCTCCGAGAATTGAAGCTCGTCAAGCGAGGTGCAAAGGACAAGGAGACCGGCAATACTCCCTTCCTCACGACTGCCGCGGGGAAGAAGCATCTCACCGCCTCGACCTCCGCATGATTGATCAGCGCTGCTTCGCCGCATGAGCAGGGGATCCTTCGACCTCCCTGTTCATGCGGTCGAGTACCGAGTTGTTTATCTTATTGATTGCGAGAAGTCGTCGCCGGTTCCTGGCGACTGGTGGGTTCTCTTGCAATCGGAAGGGATGGTCAGCCCGATTGATCGAACAACCTTCGCTGCCCTGTCGTCTTGGCCTTACCGGTCATAGAGTGCGGCACAATCGACGAGTCTGGCGGAGTCACCGTCGTGAACCGCCATCCGGGCTCCCGACCAGATCGAAGCACCTCCGAAGCTCCCGTCCTTGCGAACACAGTAGAACGTTACGTCAAAATTTGGACGTCCCTGGTCGTCTCGAAGTTTCGGGTTGAGGTTCGTTCTGGCGATCTGCTTGCACGCTTCGAGCGCGGCGTCTTGTGGTGCCTTGCCGGCTCGCAGGGCCTCGACAATGCGAAGGCTTGAGCAATTGAGGAGGTTGGCTTCACCTCGTCCGGTGGAACCAGCCGAGCCGAACTCGTTGTCCAGATAGAGCCCGGCCCCCAGAATCGGTGAATCTCCCACCCGACCTGGAATCTTGAAAGACAGCCCCGACGTGGTTGTCACGCAACCAAGATTGCCGTGCGTATCCAGCGCCGAGCAGTGGATGGTCCCAGTCTCTCGAATCCCGAAGAACTGTCGGACAACGGGATCGACCTGATCGTCGGAAGGCGGAAATCGATCGTCGCGATCGCTCAGCGTCTCCTTCCAGTGCAGCCAGATCTTGCGAGACTCCTCGGTCAGCAGGTTCACCTCGGGGAACCCGTGCATCCGGGCAAAGCGGAGCGCTCCCTCACCCACCAGCAGGCAGTGATCGGTGCGTTGCATCACCATCCGAGCCACGGCGGCCGGGTGCATGATGTTTTGAAGTGACGCCACTGCCCCCCCGTTGGCCGTGGGGCCATGCATCACGGCTGCGTCAAGTTCCACCACGCCGTCCTCGTTCGGTAGGCCGCCATAGCCTACGCTTCGATCGTTTGGGTCGGCTTCCACGATCGCCACCCCTTCAATCGCCGCATCGAGCGGATCCGCACCGGCGAGGATCAAATCCATCGCTTTCGTGACCGTCTGCAAGCCATTGGCGCTGGCAACAACGACCGGTTTTCCCTTCCCAACCTGGCGTCGTGGGGCTGCACCGATCCCCAGGGTTGCAGCGCAAAGTCCAGTGACTCCAGCCGAAAGCAGGGTCCGGCGATCAATCGGTTCCATCATGAGAACGAACTCCATCCAAGGACCGAGAAGGACGAGGGTGAGTGCGAACTGGCCGTGGGAGAGGTCGGCCTGAGCGGCTGAGCATACCGAGGCCGCCAGCCTCGAACCACCAGCCAAGTCGCCCATCTCGTCCCGAGCTGACCTTGACCCTGAACCGATCCCCGATCATGATCCCGGGCCGATGATCCCGGCCGACCGGTTCGGACACCCTTGGATGGCCACCTCGTGACCGTTCTCGGTCCCCTCCCGACTCGATCCTCCGCAATCGCGGTGGGAGCCCCGTTCATGGAAGGTCAGAACCTCCCAATGATTCCGACGCTCCACCGGTCCCTGGCGACGAAGCTGGTCTGTCTGGTCGTCATGGTTTCCGGGTGTGGTGGGGTCGGGTTTCTCGGAACGACCGCATCGAGCTTCCTCCGGCATGTCCAGGAAAGCGACAATCCGAACGTGCGGTACGCTGCGTTCACGAAGCTCGCCGATCCCAGTTGTTACAGTGATGAGAGCCAGAAGACCGAAGCAGTCGGCGTGCTCGTGGCAGCGCTAGAGGGAGGGAAAGAATCGGTTGCGACCCAGGCGGCCATCTGCCGAACCCTCGGAGCGCTGAACCGTCCCGAAGCGCTCACGGTTCTCCGCAAGACCGCACTGGCCGACGATCCGATCGTTCGGACCGAAGCCTGCCGCGCGCTCGGCAAGATTGGCACGATCGAAGACGCCACGCTCCTGGCTCGCGTCATGACGACCGATGTCAGCCGAGACTGCCGCGTGGCCGCGATCGAGGCCCTGGGAGACCTGGCACCCGAGGATCCCCGCATCGGCCTGACACTCGTTGAAGGCATGCGCAACCCTGACCCCGCCATCCGGGCCGCAAGCTACCAGACCCTCAAGCAGATCACAGGGCAGGACCTCGGTTTCGAGATCAGCCGATGGGAAGAACTCGCCCACGCTCGTCTCAACGAAACGCAGCCGCCCGATATTCAGACTGCTCCCTGATCCCTCGACTCGTCTGGCAGATCGTTGCCGCTTCGTGCGACAATCAATCCGGGTCATGCATCATCCGACTCCGATGAGGTGACCCGAATCGAGCCGAACCTGCTCTGATCGGGCTGTGTCGTTGAGGGATCATGGATACGCATACGCTGGAGCTTCTCGAATTCGACCGCGTCCGATCACTGGTCGCTTCCTACGCGGCGTCTCCCCTCGGCCGGACTGCCGCCCTGGCTCTCCAACCCAGTCTCGAACTGGGCGAGGTGCGTCAGCAGCAGGCGCTGACAACCGAGATGACCGACGCCCTCTCGGCCGGACTCACCCCTCCGCTCGCCGGATTGCTCGATGTTCGCAGCGCGGTTCGGCGATCGGCCATCGGCGCGACCCTGGCGGCGGAGGAACTGGCCGAGATTGCCTCCTCGCTGCGGATCATCGCCGAGGTCGATCGTTACCTCGTCCGCGTTGGTGATTCGTTCCCGAGACTCGGCGCCTTGAAGCAAGACATCGGCGAGTTCTCCGGCCTCGCCAACGCCATCGACGGCTGTCTCGACGCCCGAGGTCGCGTACTCGACACCGCAAGTCGTCGCCTTTCTGAGATCCGTCGGGAGATTGCCGGGGTCGAGGAGCGCATTCAGGAAACGCTCCGTCGGATGCTCCGATCCCCTGAGATCCGCCGCATCCTCCGCTACCCGAATTTCACGGTCGTCGGCCAGCACTACGTCCTCCCGGTCTCCAGAGACTTCCGAGGAGAACTCAAGGGGTCGGTCCACCGGACCAGCGCCAGCAACGAGACCGTCTACATCGAGCCGCAAGCCGTGGCCGAGCAATCGGCCCAGCTCTCCTATCTTCGGGCCAAGGAGACGAAGGAGGTTCGTCGCATTCTCCGGTGGCTCAGCGCCCAGGTCGGTCAGGTCGCCGACCCGCTCACGTCCACCTTCGAGGTGATGGCGACGCTCGACCTCGTTCTCTGCCGAGGACGCTACAGCCTCGACTACCGAATGACCCCTCCCGACCTGAATACCGAGGGCCGGATTCTCTTGCGAGGGGCCCGCCATCCGATCCTCGAACACCTCTTTCGAGAGGAAGCCCGGCGACTCCGTGCCGAGGCCGAGGCAGGTCGTTTCAGCGAGCAAGAGACCTCGATCGACGCCTCGATCGAGCCGGAACCAACCGCAACAGACTCGCCCGATGCGCCATCGGCCGATCGAGCCTTCTCCGTTGGCTTTCATCAGATGCCGGTCGGTTCCCGGCCCCAGCCACCCGAGCTTCCGGCGTCGTTCCGCGGTTTCCACCAGCTTCCCGTCGGTTCGCGGCCGGCCCCCTGGGTCGATCCGAACCAGGAGTTCGACCGATCCCTGTTCCAGCCTCCCGTCGGTCAGACATTGGTTCCCGAGGTGTCGGAGGTCGAACCCGGCGAGCTTCCCGACACGGACGAGCGAACGGAAGATCAAGACGAAGCGACCCGTCTGAGAGGCGGCTTGTCCGGTCGTCCCCTCGAACAACGCAGACGAGAACGCAGCGAATCGTCACCAGCCCTTCAGCCGGGCGATTCGTTGTCCCTCCCGTCCGATTCCAGTCGATCCCGCCCCGACTTCCCGTCCCGATCGGTCGTTCCCATCGACGTCCATCTTGGCTTTCAGTTCAACATCCTCGTGATCACCGGGCCGAACACCGGCGGCAAGACGGTGGCGATCAAGACCGTCGGTTTGCTGGCGATCATGGCCCAGTGCGGCCTGCACATTCCGGCCAATCAGGGCTCGCAGCTTTCCCTGCTCGATGACGTACTGGCCGACATTGGCGACGAGCAAAGCCTGGAGCAATCCCTCTCGACCTTCTCCTCGCACGTCCGCCGGATCACGGAAATTTTCTCTCGAGCCACCGAACGCTCACTGATCTTGCTGGACGAACTGGGCGCCGGCACCGATCCGGCCGAAGGGGCCGCCCTCGGGCGTGCCATTCTCGACGAAATCGACCAGATCGGCTGCCGAGCGATTGTGACCACCCACATCGGCGACCTGAAGACCTACGCCTTCTCCAACCCTCACGCCGAGAACGCCGCCGTCGAGTTCGACATCGAAACGCTTCGACCTCGCTATCGTGTCCACATCGGCGACATTGGCGCGTCCAACGCCTTGCAGATTGCTCGACGCCTGGCCATGCCCGCTCATCTCGTCGATCGTGCCGCTCGCTACATCGAACGGTCCCGAGACGAAGGGCAGGGCTCCCCCGAATGGGAGGTCGTGCAACGCCTCCGATTCGAGGCCGAGCAGGCCCGTCAGGAGGCGATGGCTCAGCAGGCCGAGGCTGAACGAACCCGCGCTGCCCTCTCCCAGAAACTCGCCGACCTCCAGTCCCAGGCCGAACAAGATGCCCGACTTGCCGAGGCCCGCGCCCGGCTCCAGCCGGGAGATCGCGTCGTCGTGCCTCGGCTGGGTTACGATCGCCCCGGTCGGGTCGTCCGGATCGAAGCCCGGAAGAACAAGGCCGTCGTGGCGATTGGTCAGATGAACTGGGATGTCACGGTTGATGAGTTGATTCCCCAGGTCATCAAGACCCCCGAGGCACCTTCGGCATCACCGGCTCGGACCTCTTCCGCTCGTGGGAAATCCCGATTCGAGTGATCGTACTTGGTCTCACTGGGGCCTTCCGCGTTGCTTGCCTGGGATGATCTTTTCCCGAACACCCAGCCTCGTCACGAGGACGCGTCGAATCGGTTATGATGGAGCGTGTCCTCACCTGTGAGACGAGTCGATGGGGCCGGGGCCGGATGGAGCAGATCTACTACACACAATGCCCGATTGGTTACGGCCTCGGCGCGAGCAACGGTTTTCAGATCAAGCGGCTCGGTTCCGGCTATCCTCCCTCGGGAGATGTGCGACACCTCGCGCTACGGCCCTTCCTGCCCGGCTCTAACGGGAAGCAACTCGCCCCCGGAACCCTTCGCTACCGTCGCGTTGGGACCCTCACGGAAGTGGCCTGGCTCGAACCTCGTTCCCGAGAATACGAAACGGAGCGCGGCCAGTGGGGGCGCCCTGGAGGCTACTTCGCTCATGGCCTTCGCCTGGACCCTTCGGAATTTGAGTCGATTGCCTGCTGGCCTGCCGGCCTCTACGGCCAACCCTGCTGGCGACGCTCGGACCCCGAACCTAGCCGAGGCCGTCGGCCCGACGATCTCTCTCTTGGTCCCGACGATCTGATCACTTCCCCCGACCTGCCTCACGTTGCCCCGCTGCTCGACCTTGATTCCGAAACACTGGCCGCCTTACTCGCTCGGGTGGCCGAGGCAGTTCGGACCGGTCGCACGCTCGTTCTGATGGATGACCCGCATCGCCTGGGGCCCCGTATTGCCGCCCTGACCTTTGCGTTTCCTGCCGTACTCCGCACCGAGCTGACCTTCTCGACCTATCACGACCGACCCGAGGAACTCAGCGGCTTCCGGATTCACGGAACCGTCCCCGCCACTCAGAACACCCGTAGCTTGCTCGCCAGCCTTGGCCCGGTGGTGGATCTCACGACGGATCGGAACGACTCGACCTCACCCACGCCTCCAAACTGGGCGCGCTCTCTGGCCTCCTGGTTTTTGTCTCACGACCCGCGAAGCGTCGAGAACTGGACCCTGACCGATTCCCGAGCGCGACAAGCTCAACGCCCGTACGATCCCTCGGTCCTCTGGTCCGACGCCTGGCTTGATGCCCTGATCGGGCTGGCCGAAGCTGCTCGATCACCCGTTGCACCTCCTACAACGCCGGCGCAATGGCAAGCGTTTGCCCGACAGGTTGCATGGACCGTGCAGGTCGGCCTCTCGGCAGAATTTCCCGAAGCTCGCCAACCCGACTGGTGGCGTCCCCTGGTGCGAGACGCCAGCCGCGACCCTTCCGCACGCGATGCCTTCTGGCTCCTGCTCCTCTCTTCTGAAACCTGGGTCGACAGAACCACAACCGAAGCAACCCTCTGGGGAGCGATCACCGCGTATTTCTGGGTCCGCGAGTCCTCGATCCATCGTGAGCAGCGGCTCAACGCAATCGTCCAGCGGATCACGTCCACGGAACTCCTCGCTCGATTCCTGGACGGGCTGATTCGAACCGTGCCCTCGGATTTCGGTCAGTTTGCCCTCAACTGGATGGAACGTCGATCGACGATCGATCCTCGTGTCCTCCTGCCGCTCCAGGCCCGAAACGCCGTCGGACTGGTGCTGGATCGAGGCCAAACGAAAGCCTTCGAACACGTTCTGCACCAGGCCATGCGCTTCGGCGAGACCCTGCCAATCGTTCTCGACCTCATCGCCGACGAGGCCGGGCGCCTTGGAAAAACCGCGTCCATTTCCTCGCTGCTTGCGGATCAAATGGAACCAGCCGACCTCGACGCCCGTGCTCGATTCGAAACCTGGGCGCTGGAGCGACGTGTCGAGGGGCAGGGGGAGTGGATCGCCTCCGCCCTGATTCGTCTCATTGCGGAGGACCATCTCCGGGACCAAGGTGAAACACTCCGCGATCGCATCCCTCCCAGGTTGCTCCCGGTTCTGGCCGAAAGTCTTCTCGAAGTGGCCGACCGTGACGACGCGAACCCCGACGCGTTTCCCTGGGCGATCGAACACCTCGTACTCGGGCTTCCAGAGACGGACCGGGCGGCCATCGAGCCGATCTGGGCCGAGCGCTATCTTCAACGTATCGGTTCGCCACTCGACCTCGCATTGAGCCTCCGCCAGGCGCCGATGACCCTTTCTGCGTGGCTGGCATCCGCTCGTGCCCGAATTCCCTTCACTCCGGCCTCGATCGCCTTGAGCGACGATGCCCAGCACCTTGTCCGTTTCCTTGACGAGGGGGACCTCCTGCCCGAAGAGTCTCTTCTTCGCCGACTTCCCGCAACGGACCGAGCTCCCTTGCTCGACCTGATGATTGATCGTCTGGCCGAGGAGCAGTTTCAACCCGCTCGGCCGATTCTGGAGCGATGCGGGCGCTGCTGGCCCGGAGCCTTTGACCCAGGCGCGGCAGGGATTGAACTGCTCGTGAAGCCGATCGCGGATCTCCTCCTGCAGTTTCTTCCCGATCCGGCGCTCTGGATCGAGTCCCAAGACCAGGTTTTCGAGTGGCTTGGATTGAGCCCAGGGCTTGATCAGCACCTTCGGCATGCCGGACTTGCGTCATTGATCGTTGCCGAAACCACCCGCATCACGGCGGATTTGAATGCCGCCTGGAGTCTCCGGGCCGCGCTGCTTCGCCATCCTCGCCTGGCATCGACCCTCGTTGAGGATCTCGGTCGTGACCTCCATGCCGTTCGGCCCGCCCGATCGATCGAGGTCGCTCGCCGTTGGACTCTCTCCCTGGATAAGGGAGAATTTACGGATCGATTCTTCGAGGTCCTCCTGAACGCCTGCGATGGACCGAGGCTCGCGGTCATCGTACCGGAATACTCCGCCGAACTCTGGACGCTCAGGTCTCTTGCATGGTGGTCTGCTCCACCTTGCGAGTCTCATGCGTTTGACCTCCGCGAAGGGTTCGCCCAGCTCATCCCGATGGCCCCGCTGAAGGACCTCCGGACTCGGTCGTACATCGAGGCCTGGTTGTTTCAACGCAAGCCGAGCGAATCGGCGCTCTCCATTCGAGAAGAGCATCTGCCCCCGTTACTCCCGGAGCCCGACCCGGATGACCCACTCGTTTCGCCAAGTGAGCTGTCGCTCGGCCTTTCCGAGCTTGCGACCATTCGCTGGCAGTGTGTCGTTGCCCTGACCGAATTTCACTGGGAAGGAAAAACGTCCGACGCGCGATGGAAGGATCTCATGCGGTGGCGAAACGCCGATCCTTCGAGTACCGCGCCGCCCGTTTCGCGGCTCAACCTTGACGATCGGTATGCCTTCGTCGCCTGGGTGGTCATGGCCCTTGACCCTCCGGTCGACAACGATTACGCCCTGGAATCGCTGGCTCGATGGATGACCAGGGAACTCGGGATGCGATCACGCGGCCGGATTGTCGAGTGCCTCGACCAGATTGCCGCTCACGGGATTGTGGTTCCCGCCGATCGCGTTCGACTCGCGCAGGACCTGGCCCATCAGATCAGGTTTCAACTCGATGATGAATTCAGCAATTGAACCGGAACCGGGGTGGCCACTTTCCCGAAGTGCCCGACCCTGGTACTTCATCAGGTTAAGACACCGCGATGTCGCGATGCGGGGCCAACGAGCAACCACGGAGCGGAAACGATGACAACGCACACCGAAGGGCCGCTGGTCCTGGGAATCGACCTTGGGGGAACCAAGATCCTGGCCGGAGTGGTAGACGCCGAGCACCGGATTCTCGGGCGGGCCAAGGAAGTAACCCCCGCCCGTGAAGGTGGGGCCGCACTTCAAGACGCCCTGATCGAAGCCGGACGCAACGCCCTGGCCGCTGCCGGTCTGGAGCCCTCCGACATCGCTGCACTGGGGATCGGTTCGCCCGGTCCCCTTGATGTCGAGGCGGGTGTCATCCGATCCAGTCCGAATCTCAATGTCGTCGATTTCCCCTTGAAGGACACCCTCCACCAGGCCTTCGGCGTTCCCGTCGCGGTTCAGAACGATGTCCGCGTCGGCGGCTATGGCGAATTCAAGCTCGGCGCGGGGCGAGGCTATCGCGACATCGTGGCCGCCTTCATCGGGACCGGAATCGGTGGCTGCTTGATCCGAGACGGGGCGATTGTCTCCGGAGTCACGAACAACGCCGGCGAGATCGGCCACCTGATCGTCAAGGCGAATGGTCCCAAGTGTGGTTGCGGCCGTCGCGGTTGCCTCGAAGCCGTCGCCAGCCGGACCGCCATCACCCGACGCATCCACAAGGCCATCAAGAAAGGTGCCTCAACCCCGCTGCGAGACGTTGTCCGCAACAAGAACTCTCGGCTCAAGAGCAAGGAACTCTCCAACGCCTATCGCTCTGGTGATCCCGTCGCCGTACACGAGGTCGAGCGGGCCGCGCGATTCATCGGCCTGGCCCTCGGCGGCCTGATCAACGTTCTCGGTCCCGAGATCGTCATCATCGGAGGCGGCGTGACTGAGGCACTCGGTTCTCCCTTCGTCGAGCTGGTCCGTAACGCAGCCCGAGGCCAGGCGATGGCCGACCCCGACCGCCGCGTCCACATCGAACAGGCCGAACTCGGAGACGACGCCGGGGTCCTCGGGGCCTCGTTGATCGCCCGGGAACGCTACCTTTCCGCCCCCACCTTGACATGATGGCTCAAGAACGTATAGGTGCCTTCATGGAATGAATGGCCTCCGACGTTGCTTAAACGATTGCGCCGAAGCCTGGGGGATGAGGTCAATAGACCGCGATCCCCCAGCTCGCCAAATTGCCTATTTTTCCAAAAGAGGTGGTCTTGTCCTGAAACACGCCGTAGAATTGAAGTGACAACTCGATAGGATCGTCGGTCGCAGGAGGTCCTTCGGACGGAGCGCCGCCGAAGGGATGGGAACCGCAGTTGCCGTTCTGGCAGTCCCCTTGGTTCCTTCGAGAGATTGCGACGATGAAACGAGGCCCGAATCGGCATCGCGCCAAGTTCGAACGGCTCCGCCGTCATCTCGACATCTGCCTTCATCCAGACAAGCCGCGACGCCACCGGACGCGATCCGCGAGGTATGCGGCTGCGCTGGCGGAACAGCTGGGATTGATCACCCGGCCGAAGGTCTGTACGTGGTGTCGGAGACGACAGCGGTTGCAACGCCACCACTGGAGTTATGAGGAACCCTTGAACGTGACCTTCCTTTGCTCGGACTGCCACGAGATTGCCGATCAGATGGTGTGGGGCACCCTTATCGCCTGAGGTGTCCTGGTCTCGGTAAGTGGGCTCAGCTCGCATCCCTCCGTTCGAGCCGTTGCTGAGCGGGCAGTTCCGCCCAATGCTCCGGATCGATCGGTAGTTCGATTCGGGTCAAGGTTCCTCCCTCGTCCGGGACGTGCCAGGACAGAGAGCCCCCGACCGCTTGAAGAAAACGAGCCACCCGAGGAAGTCCAAGCCCTAGTCCCCTCCCGGCCTGACGGCCACAGTAAAACGGATCGAGGACGTGAACCGATCGATCCTCATCGAGCCCGATTCCCTGGTCCTTCACGGTCCAGACGACGGTTCGATGATCGCCCAGCGACTCCACGAGCACTCGCCCTCCCTCGGAAGTGGCCTCCAGGGCGTTCCGGATCAGGGCCTCCGCCAGATGCCGAAGTGCTTCTGGATCGGTCGAAACCGTGGAGCCTGGTTCTGGAGTCCGACACGACAGACGGATTTTCCGAGTCAACGCCTCGGTGGTGAGATCCTCGACAACGCTCCGGAGGATCTGATCCGGCACGCAAGGAATTTCTCTGGGGGCCGGAGGTCGAGCAATGTAGATCAGGTCCCTGAGAATTTGATGAGCCCGTCTTGCCTGCGTGATGATCGTCTGAAGCGCGCTCCGATGTTCGGGATCCGAGGTCCGAGCCTGGAGCAATTGAGCTCGTCCCGCGATGATCGCCAGTGGGTTATTCAACTCGTGAGCGGCCCCGGCGGCGAACTCGGCCATGGCGTCGAGCGTGGAGGAGGCGTGCAGCGGAAGTCGTTCCGGAGCGGGAGGTTCCCAACGAGCGATGACGGCTTGGAAGCGTTCCGTAAGTTCGGCGAGCTCCGCGTCGAGTTGGTCGGCCCTCAGACGCTGATCCAGGACCTCGCCGAGCAACTGGTGAGAGGGCAGCGGCTCGGTGGCTTGACCGAGTCCTCCCGCACATCGCGCCTGGACTGCGGCCATGAGCCATCGCCGTTGAAGGTCGGTGGGGGTGGGATCGAGATCGAGATGAGGGCCGGGGAGTGCCCAGGGGGTCCGCATCGCCCAGCTTCGACCAAGCCGCACCCATCGCAGGTGAACCGGGTCGTGCGCGGCCTCGATGGGAGGCTCGGTCGCCAGCCCCGCGAACAGCACGGCGTCGCTCAACTCGGGAGGACATCCCCAACGCGTTGCGAGGTGGAACCCGAAGGCGGCGGAGTGACGGCCGAACCAGCGGGTCTCCAGCTGCTTCCGGTCCCCCTCGTGTTCGGTGGCCATCCAGTCCGAGAGCCGATCGGGAGCGACGGCTGCCAGGGCCCAGAGTGCCAGCGGATGAAGCAACCCAGCCCGACCGACAGCCTCAGGGTCGGGGTCGCCACCCTCGGCCGCCAGTCGATGCGATGCCAGGGACGTGGCGACACAGAATCGCCAGAGGCGTTCGCGAGCCTCCGAGCCAGGAGGCTCGGTGTCGGTCCACAAGGGCCATTCCCGCCGTTGTGCTCGCCAGAACACAGAACCCGAAGTCGATCTGAGCAGAGCATCGCCGGGATCGACGCATGCCTCAAGTTTCGAGATGTGTGAATCTGTTTGGCTTTCGGAGCGTAGGCGAGTAAGGCCCTTCAGTGACGTTGGGCGGATTGGAAGGCCATCGAGGCGTTCCAATCGACTCCGGAGCGAGTCGAGTGAATCAGAGGTCGGTCGAAACCCTTGCACCCGATCGGGCTCCTTCCCGAGGGGCCGGCAGGAGGGCCCGGCCCGGCGATCGTGACACCGCGTCGTGCGGCTGTCGAGTGAGCGTAGGATGTTTGGCGATTCCGGTCAAGCGGAGCCGGAGCCGCTTCGGCGATCAGGATTCTCGGGACGCCTCGATGTCGAGCAGCTTGCAAATGCGACGAAGCAGCTCATCGACGTCGAGCGGTTTGGACATGAAGTCGTCGGCGCCAGACTCGTGCAGCTCGCCGATCTTGTCTTCCTCGATCATGCCTGAGATGCAGAAAATCTTGATGTCCGACATCGAAGGGTCGCGGCGCACCAGTTCGCAGACGGCCTTGCCGTTGATGTCCGGGAGCATGATGTCGAGGACCATCAGATCGGGATGGTACTCCTTGGCCATCATCCCCGCACCGAAGCCGTTATCGACGTCCTTGACCTCGAAGCGGCCGTCGGCCAGCAAGGCATCTTTGATGATCTGGACGACCTCGGGTTCGTCATCCACCACCAAGATCCGTCGTCGGCCGCTTTCCAGGGCGTCGGTCGGGATGTTGTTGTCCTTCATGAAGCGATACAGGGCATCGCGCGGGATGCGACGAAATCGTGACCCGGGCACGCGGAAGCCCTTGAGCTGACCGGAGTCGAAGCAGCGGATGATCGTCTGCTGACTCACCTTGCAGATCTTCGCGGCCTCACCGGTGGTAAAAACGGTTTTCATCGTCGGGATCGCCCCCTTGACACGAGCCCCAGGCAACTTTCCGGCTCGACCTTACAGACCAGACCTCCCGTCCGGTTTGCAATGGTCCCCTCGCCGGGCGCCCTCGACTCCTCCCTGATCACGGACTCGCCCGCAACAACGACGCCGAAACCTCGGCTCCGAGATTCGATCCCCGACCCGACTGGCGGCGACGGGTTTCACTTCACGGAACCCAACGATCCCGCAAAGCTGGTCAAAACTCTCGATATTGCCGAATTTACCGACATCGCCAATTATAAGATAGGTCCTGGTTCTGTCAACCCAGAGAAGACAACGTGAAGAGGAGGACTCGAAGGCCCCAGGTCAACCCTGGGGGGCAGGGACTATGGGAGGGGCACGCGCTCATCAGTGGTCGGGGACTCGGCGGTGGACGATCCGTCGACGGGGGCCGGGGTGGTCGGGCGGTGAGGGCGGGTGCCGAGGTCCGACGGGGCTCGGCGCTTCAGGAAGACGACAAGTGTCGAGAGGTCGGCCGGGTTCAGGCCGCTGATGCGAGACGCTTGTCCGATGGACCGGGGGCGGACCCGTCGGAGTTTTTCCCTCGCTTCGTGCCGAAGTTGGGGGATGCGGTCGTAATCGAAATCACTGGGAATCGCCTTGTCTTCCAGGCGGCGAACCTTCTCGATTTCCTGGGCCTGTCGAGCAATGTAGCCCCCGTACTTCGCCTCGATGGTCGCCTGTTCCACGGCTCCGGTGCCGTCGGCGTCGAACGCGGAGAGGCTCGGGTGAAGGGTTTTCAGATCGTCCCAGGAGACGTCGGTGCGCCGCAGCATCTGCTCCAGTGAGACCCCATCGACTCGAACCGAGCGGAGTTGATCTCGAAGGGCTTCGATCCGATCCCGACGGCGGACAAAGCGCGACCAGCGATCATCGTCGACGAGCCCGAGCCGACGGGCGAGGTCGGTCAGGCGGAGATCGGCGTTGTCGTGTCGGAGGAGGAGGCGATACTCGGCGCGGCTGGTAAACATGCGGTAGGGCTCATCGACCCCCTTGGTCACGAGGTCGTCGATGAGGACGCCGATGTACGCCTGGGTCCGGTCGAGGATCAGGGGTTCGTCTCCGGTACAGGCCAGGGCGGCATTGATACCGGCGACGATCCCCTGAGCGGCGGCTTCCTCGTAACCGGTCGTGCCGTTGATCTGCCCGGCGAAGTAAAGACCGGGAACGCGCTTGGTTTCGAGGGTGGGATGAAGCTGGGTCGGCGGGGCGAAGTCGTATTCGACGGCGTAGCCGAACCGCATAATCTCGGCCCGTTCCAGGCCGGGAATCTGCGGGATGATGGCCTCCTGAACGTCTCTCGGGAGGCTCGTCGAGATGCCGTTACAGTAGTATTCGAGGGTTTGCCGCCCCTCGGGTTCGAGAAAGATCTGGTGCTGCTCGCGGTCGGCGAAGCGAACGACCTTGTCTTCGATTGAGGGGCAGTAGCGCGGCCCGGTACTCTGGATCTGACCGGAATACATGGGAGCCCGGTGCAAGTTCTCCCGGATGAGGTCGTGAACGGCCGGATTGGTGTAGGTCAGGTGGCAGTCGAGCTGCGGGGACTCGATGCGATCGGTGAGAAAGGAAAAGGGAATCGGTTCGGGATCGCCCGGCTGGGGTTCGAGCGCGGCGAAGTCGATCGTTCGACCGTTCAGGCGGGGAGGGGTGCCGGTCTTGAACCGCTGCAGTTCGAAGCCGAGTTCTCGGAGGTTCCCCGAGAGTCCTTCGGCGGAAACGTCGCCGGCCCGGCCGCCGGCGGTCTGCTGCTCGCCGGTGTGCATGAGCGCCTTGAGAAAAGTCCCGGTCGTGACGACGACCGCGCGACCATGGTAGATCGCTCCGCCTCGGACCCGGACCCCAGCGGCTCGGCCCGATTCGACCACGACCCCCTCGACCATCTCTTGCCGGAGGGTCAGGCCCGCCTGGCGTTCGACCATGAGCTTGGCGGCGATCTGATAGGCTTTTTTGTCGCACTGAGCGCGGGGGCTATGCATGGCAGGCCCCTTGCCGCGATTGAGGAGGCGGAACTGGAGTCCCGCGGCGTCGGTGAGCAGCCCCATCGCCCCACCGAGGGCATCGACCTCGCGCGCAATCTGTCCCTTGGCGACGCCGCCGATGGCCGGATTGCAACTCATTTGGCCGACGCCGTCGGCGTTGATCGTCAAGAGGACCGTTCGCCTGCCCATTCGAGCCGAGGCGAGGGCGGCTTCGAGTCCGGCATGACCGGCCCCAATGACGACGACGTCGTAACGGTAGGGATCGAGACGTTCGAGGTCAGACATCGCAGTGGCAGGGACTCAAGGGAGTGGATCGAGGAATCGTCCGAACGGTTGAGTCAGGACACGGGGAGACGGTTTCCGCAGTGTTCGAGGGAACTGGCTACCCGTCTTATCTTACCAAGGGATCGCGGAACGGTTTTCGTGAATTGAGACAGCGAGGTGATTCCTGTGCCAACAGACGACTGTTCGGCCAGGATTCGCTGCAAGGTGCGCCTCCCGGTGCGCCCTCGGGGCGCCTTGAGGTGCGCCAGGGTGAGCGTCTCAGGATTCGGCGTAACGTCATGAATTCTCAAGAATTTGTGAGCAGTCGAGTTCGTTTGTTTCGGGGGACGTTCTTGGGGTTGCGTAATCGATTGTTGGCAAGAATTCCAGGGTGCTGAGAGGCCGGAAGGGTTGAGGACGGGGGCGTTTGAGGAACCTGTTTGGGGAAGATGAGGGGCTTGGTGCGCAGGAGTGACTTTCCTTGGATCAGCCGCGGTGCGCTCACTGTGCGCCTGTCGGTGCGCCTCCGGTGCGCCTCCGGTGCGCTTGATTGTTCTTGGGCGTCGTCTTTCAACCTGTTGTCGTCAAGGAGGTTGTGGAGATTCGTGTCGGTTCGTTTCGTCAAACGGCAGGAGTGTTGTCGGGGGCTGGGGATCGGGCCCACGCGCTCGAGGGCGGGGCGAAGTGCCTGGAGCGTCCGTATGCGGTAGTCCGTCGCACGAGGATGTGGGGGCGGCACCGAATCGAGCCAAGGGTGCGCCAACCGGTGCGCGCGAGGTGCGCTCGATTCTCGCTGGGAGCGATGTTCCAAGTGGTTCAAGAGACAGCGCTTCGCGTGATTCATCTCGGTTCGTTCCGTCAAACGGGTGGTGTTCCGAAGCGTTGGGTGTTCGAGAGTGAGGTTTCGATTATCGTGGTGCGTCTGAACTGGGATGAAGGTTGAGAAACCGGAGGGGCGAACGGGTCGTGTTGGGACAAGGTGCGGCTCGGGAGAATCGCGCATCTCTCACATCATCGTGGAAATGAGGAGCAATAGTCAGGAAAAGTTGATCCAATCGGTGGAGATTCGGCGAGGGGTCGCCGGAACGGGGAGGGGGGGATATACTCGGCCCTTGACCTGAGGGAGGACGGGGAGCGCGAGAGATCGACCCCTGATCGCTCCGCAATCGCATCGCGGAGGGGGATTGCGCTCCGAGGAACTCCGCTGCGCATTCCTCGCCAAGGCTGAGAGGCGTTGCGTCGTCGGCTCGGTCGGACCAGGAACCCTGGCAGTTGCGGCGACGAGCCGTCACTCTTGGGGCCTCCAGACGATTGAACGCTCGACGAGGGGAACTCGGCCCATCGGGGGCCTTTTGGGGACAATCCACAGGACAATCGAGTGAGTTCACCGTGGCGAGCCGGGCCGATCGGCGGAGTCGGGTGAAGGGATGGGAGCGAGAGTGGTGCCGGCGCAGATCCTCGATGGGAAAGAGACGGCCCGAGCGATTCGCCTCGAACTTCGAGATCGGGTGGCGGTGCTTCGGGAACAGCGGGGGAAGGTGCCCGGCCTGACGGCGGTGCTGGTCGGGGATGATCCGGCCAGTGCGATCTATGTCAGAAACAAGGAGAAGGCGGCGCGAGAGGTGGGAATGGAGGGGACCGTCCATCGCCTCCCGTCCGCAACGAGTGAAGAGAAACTGCTGGCGGTCGTCGATCGGCTGAACGACGACCCGGCGGTGGATGGGATTCTCGTGCAGTTGCCCTTGCCCAATCAGATTGACCCGAACCGGGTGATCGACCGGGTGAGCCCGAGCAAGGACGTGGACGGGTTTCACCCGGAAAACGTCGGCCTGCTGGCGATCGGTCGGCCGAGGTTCGCGTCGTGTACGCCGCTGGGGGTTGTTGAACTGCTGCGCCGGCACGGAATCGAGACGAAGGGTAAACGAGCGGTGGTGCTAGGAAGGTCGAACATTGTCGGCAAGCCGATGGCACTGCTGTTGCTCCAGAAGGGTGCGTTCGGCGACGCGACGGTCACGGTCTGCCACTCGGCCAGCCAGGAGATTTCGGAGATCGTTCGAGAGGCGGACGTGCTGATCGCGGCGGTCGGGCGGCCCGAGTTTGTCCGGGGAGACTGGATCAAGCCGGGGGCGGTGGTGGTAGACGTGGGGATTCACCGGAAGGAGGACGGCAGCCTTTGCGGCGATGTCGTGTTCGACGAGGCCGCCGAGGTGGCCTCGTGGATCTCGCCGGTTCCGGGAGGAGTCGGCCCCATGACCATCGCGATGCTGCTGGCCAACACGGTTGCCTCGGCAGAGCAATCGGCGGGGGTGTGACGCAAGCTCATCGGGCAATGGGGGGAATCGAGCCGTCCCGGAGTGACGGAATCGACTCACCGCGACTGACTCTTCGTTGTTGATCGGACGCCATCATTCGATCGAATTCTCTTTCTCATCGGAACAGGACAACGCAATGATTCGATTTGGCATTTGCAATGAGTTGTTCGAAGGATGGGACCTGGCACGGACCTGTGCCGAGGTCAAGTCGATCGGGTACGAAGGGATCGAGCTGGCCCCCTTCACGCTGGCCCCCTTGATCACCATGTTGGGAAAGGATCGCCGCGCCGAAATTCGCCGAACGATCGCCGATGCGGGTCTCGAAACGATCGGCCTGCACTGGCTCCTGGCCAAGACGGAAGGCTATCACCTGACCAGTCCCGATCCGACGGTACGGTTCAACACGATCGATTATCTGAAGGTCTTGATCGAAGCGACGAAGGACATGGGCGGTTCGGTGATGGTCTTCGGATCGCCGAAGCAGCGAGACATTGCGATGGACGTCTCGCGGGAAGACGGCGAGCGATTCGCGGTCGAGGTGCTTCAGGCGGTGACCGACGACCTGGAGGCGCACGGCGTCGAGCTGTGCATGGAGCCGCTCACGAGCGAGGAAACGAACTTCTTGACGAGCATTGACGAGACGCGGGCGTTGATCGAACGGGTGGGGCATCCGAAGGTCACGCTGCACCTGGACGTCAAGGCGATGTCGAGCGATCCGGGCGGGACGGTTCCCGACTTGATCCGGCAGCATGCCCCGTATGCCGGTCACTTCCATGCCAACGACCCGAATCTGAGAGGGCCGGGCATGGGAGCAACGGACTTCGGCCCGATCATGAAGGCGCTGGTGGACTCGGGATACGATCGCTGGGTTTCGGTTGAGGTGTTTGACTTCACCCCCGGCGCTGAGGAAACCGCGCGTCAGAGCCTCGATTGCCTCCGGCGAACGCTGGCGGCAGCTCAGGGGTGACGTGATCATGGTTCGGTGGAATCATGACCCAATCGAGATGAGAATCCGTGGGATGGGAGAATTGACCGATGGCAGCAACGCGCAGCGGCGAAGTGACGATGAAGGGCAACCCGATCGACCTGGTGGGGCCCCGCCTGAACGTGGGAGACTCGGCTCCTGAGTTTTCTTGCGTGACGAAGGGAGCGTCGGGTCTGGAAGTGGTGACGTTGAAGGAGACGAGCGGCAAGGCCCGGCTGTTCAGCGTCGTGCCGTCGCTAGACACCCCGGTTTGCAACACGCAAACCCGGACCCTGTCGAGCACCTTGAAAGAGCTGGGGGACAAGGTCGCCGCGTACACGATCAGCACCGACCTGCCGTTTGCCATGGCCCGCTTCTGCGATGAGGCGCAGATCGGGAACATGACGAACCTTTCCGACCTGCATAACCAGAGCTTCGGTACGCATTACGGCGTTCTGATGTCCGGAGTTCCGGTCCCGTTGCTGGCAAGGGCGTTGTTTGTGGTCGATCCGAACGGAACGATCACGCATGTGGAATATGTGAAGGAAGTGGCCAGCGAGCCGGATTACGCTCCTGCGATCGAGGCGCTGAAGAAGGCGGCCGGCGTTTGAGGTGACCGCTCGGGTTCGACGACGGTGCGAAACGGGACTGCCGATCGTGAGGGATCGGCGGTCCTTACGCATCGAACGGGGCTCGTCGGGGGATCAGGGAGCCGGCTCGGCGTTGGTCCAGTAGGACGAATCGGAGTGCATGCCGCAGGGGTCGGGATGACCTTTGGGCCAGGTCTGGTACTGGATGGTGGTTCCCTCGATCTCGATGTGGACCCGGCAATCGGGGGCACAGAGCAGGGCGGAGTCGGCATCGAGCTTGCGATAGACGAGTGATCGACCATTGGCATCGCCGCGATGGGGCAGCGGGTCGTCGGAGCGTTGCAAGGCATCGTCGAACAGGACGGGCATGCGGCCGCGCTCGCTGAAATCGTCAACGATCAGTTGGGCCACGCGCATCAGGTGGGTTCGTTGGCGAGCGGCAGCGGCTTCTTCACTTTCGAGCGCCATGCTCGCGAGGAGTCCCATCGAGAGGGCGGGAGCAAGGACGAAGAGGATCACGATTCGGCCGGTGGAGCGGGTGTCGGGAAGGCGTCGGAGCAGCGGGAGCCAGCAGATCAAGGCGACGGTGAGCATGAACGCCGAGACAAAGAAGAGCATGCCCAATACGAGTTGATCGGACACCAGATACGTGCCGTCGAACCGAATCGAGGCACCGGCCGCGACCAAAGTGACGCTCAGGGTGATCCAGGCGGCAAGGGGAAAGCGACGCAGCATGAGGACCGAAGGGCGATTCAAAGGCCCAGTCCGGAGCAAGAGGAATTGAGCGGATACCTTCAGATCTTAGTCCCGACAGACTTCGATGAACAGCCGATCTCGATCGAGGCGTGAACGGCTGGGGGAATTCCGGGAGGTTCACCGATCTTCATCGGGGTGGTCTGGACCGTTGAATGCACCAGGCAATTCAGCGACGATGGATTGATTGCCCGGTGATCGCGAGGTCGCCGGTCAGGCCCCTTGGCTCTGTCGTCCGAGTCTGCCGATGCCACTGGACCTGTTGACTCGACTTGATCCGCTTCGGCGCGTGCAGTGCCCGTTCTGCTTTGAGCGGTTCGCGGCCTTCGAACTGCATCTAAAATGTGAGAGTTCCGTCTGCGAAACCGATTTTGGTCGGCAGGTCGAGGACCCGATTCTGACGAAAACGTTCTTCGGGCCGAACGCCGACTCGATGGTTCGGAGTCCGTGGTGGGTCGATCCGAGGCGAGACGAGCGTCGGGGCGTTCGTCGCCTGATGGACTGGATGATCTTGCCGGGATCACTGGATTGTCCCCAGTGTGGTCGAGCGACCGATTGCCGATTGTGTCCGCGATGTCATCAACGAATGCCCGAGGCGGCGATCGCCAGGAGGTCAGGGCACTTAACGATTTTCGGGCCGCAATCGGTGGGAAAAACGACCTTCATGACGGTCGTGCTGCATGAGCTGAATCAGCATGTCGGCCCCGAACGAGGCTTGCTGCTGGAGCCAATCGACGAGGAGGTGCGGCGGCGCTATCGTCAGGAGTACCAGGACGTGACCTACGGGTCGGCGATGGAGGGGGTTGGGGTCGGTCAGTGGGGAGAGGTCACTCGGCAGGCTCACATGCCAACGCCCCCTCTTGAGATGAACCGGCGCGTGTTGCAGCCGCTCGTGTATCGGGTGAAACGCCGAGGCAAGGGGGGGGCCGAGCCCTTGCTCTCGTTTTCGGACATGGCGGGTGAAGACTGGGAGATGAACTTCTCGGTCCTTCGTCGCGAAGCGGGTCACCTGATTCAGCGAGCCAAGGGACTGCTCTTGCTGATTGATCCGATGCGATTGCCGCAGGTCGCGTCCGATCCTCGGCTTCGTCTGACCCCGAAAGAGGCGATCGCCCCGCCGGCCGACTATCGCGAAGACCTTTCGAAACTCGCCAGCTTTTTCGAACGGACTCCGGTTCGCGTACCGCTGGCGATCTGCCTGAACAAGCTGGACCGCTGGGGGCCTCTGATGGCACCTGGCACCGCGCTGCACGAGGTGGCGGCGTCGGTTCCGGGAGCGAAGGCCGACCAGCCGAGTGACCAGCTTGTTCATGACGAGGTTCAGGCGGCCATGAGGCGATGGGATCAGATGTCGTTTTTGGAACATTTGAGCATTGACTTTCCCCGTCATCGGTTTTTTGCGTGCTCCGCACTGGGGGATGCCGCCGGAGCCGAGGACGACGCGGCTCAGCCACTGCCGACTCCGTTGCTGGTCGAACGGCCGCTGCTCTGGTTGCTTCGGCAACAAGGGTTGATTCGCTGATCAATGCCGACCTATTGGAGCCGTACCCTTTTCATTGATGAGCAGATGATGAACGACCCGTCTCATCCCGATGATCCCGAGCGTCCCCCTGAGTCCGAAATCGAGACCGAGGACGAGCCGACCCCGTCCGGAGAGCCCGAGGCGGTTGAGGTTGCCGTGATCGTGGCGGCCTCAGCCTATCAGGTGGTGGACACCTGGGATCAACCGACCGACGACGTGATTGGCCCTGAGCCGACCGAGACTCAGGATCCGACGGTGGACGTGATGGCTCCGGTCCTCGATGCCATCGCGCAGCTCGGCGGACGGATTGAGAAGCTCCAGGCCGTGGTGGACCGGGAGTTCCGGGCGGAATCGAGTCGGGAAAAGGTGGTGGATCGGCTCCACGGAGAGTTGCAGGAGTACAAGAACGATCTGCTGTTGAAGATCACCAAGCCCATCTTTATCGACCTGATTCAGCTCCATGACGACCTGGGGAAGATGGCCGAGGCCGTTGGTGAGGAGCGTGAGATCCGATTGCTCCGAGACGTGCAGCAAGGGCTCGAAGACATTCTCTATCGTCAGGGGGTCGAGCCATTCCGAACCGAGGACGACACGTTCGAACCTCGGCGGCAACGGGCGGTTTCGACGGTGGCAACCGATCATCCGGAGCAAGCCAAGCGCATCGCCGCTCGGCTCCGACCGGGATTTTCGATGGGAGAGAAAATGATTCGGCCGGAACTGGTTTCGGTGTTCGCCTTGAACCGATCGTCCTCTGGTTCGGGGTCATCCGACGAGCATCGCTGATCGTTCTCCGAATTGGAGCCTGCTCGATGAGCCGATCGTCCGCTGCTTGACGCTGTCTATTGGTAGGAGCTTCCCGTTTATTCCCCGATCGTGGGAACCGTGTTTTTGTCTGACAGGAGGGCTGAGATGGGATCATGGGAGAATCGTCGAATCGATCGACGGCAGATGATCGGTGGGCTTTCGTTCGGCGCGGCCATGTTCATGACGCGAGGGGCCTTCGCGGAGGAGCTGGTCCGCACGCCTCCGCAGACCGAAGGGCCGTTTTATCCGAACCAGCTCCCGCTGGATACGGACAACGATCTGTTGATCATCAACGACGAGATCACGCCGGCCGTCGGTGAGGTCACACACCTTTCGGGGCGTATTCTCGATGCGTCGGGATCGCCCGTACGGAATGCCCTGGTCGAGATCTGGCAGGTCGATGCTCACGGAGCCTATCTGCACACCGGCAGCGCGAACCGCTCCGATCGGGACGCCCATTTCCAGGGGTTCGGCCGCTTCCTGACCGGCTCGGACGGGTCCTATTACTTCCGAACGATCAAGCCGGTTCCCTATCCCGGCCGCACGCCTCATATCCATTTCAAAATTTGGAACGGCCGCACGCCACTGCTCACCACCCAGTGCTACGTCAACGGACACCCAGGCAATGAACGTGACGGCATTCTGCGACGGATCACCGATCCGGCAGATCGCCACGCGGTTCTGGTCGATTTCAAGCCGATCGAAGGTTCTCGGATCGGTGAACTGGAGGCGCGGTTCGACGTGGTGCTGGGGATGACCCCCGAGGGGTAACGTCTCGACTGGGGTACGGTGCCTGCGAATTTAGGAGAGGAATGAAGGACGCTTGGTTCGGCATCCTTAGGGTGCCAAGGAGCTATTCATTCCTCTCTGCAGGCTGGAATGATTCCTATGTCAACCAACTTTATTAAGTTTCGCTTAATTCGGTGCTTGATAACGCTTCGAGTTCTTCGCCATTATTCGGAGGGGGAGCCGACAGTTTAGGCTTTGCTTGTTGGTTTGTGTAGAAAATAACAGTATCGACCAGCTTTGATTCGTGTTTATAGATGTCAGTTATCGTTTCGATTGGGAACTTTTCTTCGTTTCGCTGGGAATCGAAAAGACCTATATACTTCTGTGAATAATTGAATCTTAATCGGCAAATCGGCTTGCGATTGTTGTCGTCAAGTAGGACTCCGCAATAGCTTTTGGTGTCGCGAATAACGATCCGCTGAGGATTAACGTGTTTTGAGAGAATTGCCCGGACGATATGGTAACCTTCGAGTTCCTCTTCAGTAGTTACGATTTCTTCATCACCCTCCTGGCAATCGAGACTGCGGGAGTCCGGGACTGTTTCAGATGCACGAGGCTCGACTCCGTCGAGAGCGGTTTGGATTCGTTGTTGGACCATTTCTTTGATAAAATCACGAAAGGCATCCCCAACGAGTTGAGTAAATTGCTGTTTGACATTCGTGGTTATCGACCCGTTGTATACCTGCTTTGTGAAAAGGCGAACGAACTCGTCTGAAGG